>JAQWRY010000052.1 GCA_029243485.1 Candidatus Binatia bacterium
AAAAAAAAAACCCCCCCGAGACTAACCAACGTCCCCTACTTGATGCCGACAACGTAGACGAGGAAGCTTTCCTGTTGTTCTACGTCTTTGCCGGTCATGTCTTCGTATTCGCCGGAGCCGTAGAGCATTTCTTCGTCGTCATCGTCGTCGTCGTCTTCGAGTTGTTCCCAGTAGACCTTGGTGCCGGCGAAACCGACTTCCCCCAGCAGGTCGATGAGCTCGGGGATCGACCAGAGGCGCCAATCGTAGGTGAAGGCCTTTTCGATGCTGGAGCCGTCGGGGAAGCGGAAGTGGATGTAGCAAAGCGTCTCGGCGGTCAGCGGGTTGAACTTGTTTTGATCCCAGACGTACTCGTACCCGTCGCACTCTCGTTCTTCGTCGGTGACTGCGGTAGCTTCGGTGCCGCCGTAGATCTCGAGGAAGAGAAGTCCGTCCTTGGTGAGACCGTCCCGCGCAAGGGAGAGATACTGCTTCAGCTCTTCGCGCTGCTTGAAGACGCAGAAGCTGAAATTGCAGGCGGCGGTGACGTCGGCCTTCTCCGCGCGCGGCTCGAGGACGTTCGCGGTGTGAACCGTGAGACGATCACCGAGCTTTCGGGCGTTGGGAAGAAAATGATGCTCGCGTCCCCAGTCGATGGTCGGCTGATCGAGATCGACTCCGATCGCGGTTCGATCCGGATGACTGAGACACCATTCGATCGCCATCTTGGCGGTGCCGCAGAAATCTTCACGTAAGACGAGAGCCTTGTGACCGCGAAGCTTCTTGAACGTATCCCCGAAGAATTCGACGTCTTCCTCGGGACATTGGACGGAGTCTTCGTAGAGGGCATGGCGGTCGGCCTTCTCGGCCATCGTCCGCTTCCCCTTCTTACCCGAGTTGTCTTTGTCCTTGTGCTTCTTGTCTTTCTTCTTCGCCACGGCTGCACCTTGTCCCATCGTGCCCAACAGGAAGCGCAAACGCCGGATATTCTCAAGAGCCATGCCCTTTGACTCGGCTCCGCGCGAGTGAGATTTCGGAACGATGGGTGCGAACGCGACAGCGAAGGTTCACGGGGTCCTGCTGGCGGCAGGGCTCGCCCTGATCACGGCGACAGGCGCGGAGGCGCAGATCGGCCCCGGCGAGTTCGACGAACCGGCCGGCGAGGTCCCCAGCATCGGGGAAGGCTCACGGCAGTTCTTTGACAACCCGTCGGCGGGCGACGCACCCTCCATCGGCGAGACGTCGCGCCGCTTCATGGACAACCCCACCGCCGGCAGTGCCCCTTCGATCGGCCAGGACTCGCGACAGTTCATGGACAACCCCAGCGACGCGGACAATCCGAGCATCGGCGAGACCTCGGGGCAGTACGATTTCCCGTCGGCGGGTGATGCTCCGTCGATCGGCGGCGCGAACCGGCCCTTCGACGACTGACCGGCCGGTTTCAGCCCGATCGGTCGTTCGCTTGAATGACCGAGAGAGCCGGAGTACCGAACTCCGGATGATCCAGCACCTTGCCGACGCGGACGGGCACGTCATCGAGCCCGGCGACCTCTGGGTCGAACGTCTCCCGAAGAACCTGCGCGAGAATGCGCCCCACTTCTACCGCGACGACGACGGCGTCTTCCACCAGCGGATCTACGGTCTGGACATCGGCGACCTCGACACCATCTTCCAGCAGATCAAGCCGTCGGACATGCTCCAGAACATGGGCCTCGCCGCCGCAATGGGCATCGACCTGGGGCCAGTGTTCAACAACGATGACGCGGGCCGCTTCACGATCCTCGACGCACCCGACTGGAGCAAGGACGGTGGACGGCGCCTCGCCTTCAACACGGAGCACGGACTGACCCGCGCCGTCCTGTACCCGACCTTCATGTTGGCGGGTGGAACGTTCACGCCCGATCTCGCTCCCGCCGTCTGCGAGGTCTACAACGACTGGATTCTGAACGACTACTGCAGCGGCTCGGCGGGTCGTCTCATCCCGGTCGCCGCACTGCCCATTGTCGATCCCGAAGCATCGGTCCACGAGATCCATCGCACCGCCGCACTCGGCTTTCACGCGGCCTTCATCCGCACCAACCCCGTGAACCACAACAAATACTCCGAGCGCGAGTTCGATGTCGTATGGCAGGCCCTCGTCGACACCGAGATGAAGCTCGGCCTCCATCCCCTGCCCGTGTGGGATCAGGACGGAGCCGCGCGCGGCTTCCGCTTGAAGGACATCATGGCGAGCTCTGCCCTCGGGTTCCCGATGGACATGATCGCGACCCTGTACGACATGATGTCCGGCGGGATCTTCGACCGCTTCCCGAACCTGCAGACGATGATCCTCGAAGCCGGCGCCGGGTGGATCCCGTCCTTCTTCGAACGCTTCGAAGACCATCGCCGACTCTTCGGTCGCTTCAAGGCACCGGACTGGAAGACCCCTCCGATGGAGATCTTCGAGCGACAGATGATGGTCACGGTGGAGGCGTGCGAGCACACCGATCTCAAGATCGCGCTCGACTTCCTTCCCGCCGACCACGTGGCGCTCGCCTCGGACTGGCCCCACTACGACGGCACTCCCGACCTCGTCGAAGGCTTCCAGAAAGCCGGTCTCGGTCTGCCCCAAACCAAGCTGCGCGAAGTTGCTACGGGCACGCTCGACCGCTGGTTTCCGGAGAGCTGATTGACGTCCGCGGACCGCCAGGGCGCCTCGCCGGAAGTCCTGCCGGCGCCCGGCGCTTGGCGTGACGACCGCCTGTTTCTCGGTCTACTCGGAGCGGGCCTGCTCATCCGCGTGGCCCTCTCCATCTGGAGCGACTCCTTCAATCGTCTCCTCGCCGACGACCTCCTCTATCTCGAGCAGGCGGCGGCGTGGCGGGAAACGGGCGTCCTCGAAACCGGCGCCCTCGAACGTCCCCCCGGCTACTTCGCGTTCCTCTACGTCACTTCCTTCCTGACGGGGACGGGCCCCGTGTGGCACCTCGCCTCGAAGATCCTGCAATCGATCGCCGGCGCCGCCGCGGCGATCCCGATCTTTGCGCTCGCCGACCGCGTCGCCGGACGGACCGCCGCACGGGTCGCCGCCGCGTTCTTCCTCTTCGATCCCACGATGATCGCGTACAGCGCGATGCTTTGGCCGGAGACCCTCTACACGCTTTTCACCGCGATCGTGTTCTGGCGCACGAGCCTGCTCACACCCGACCAGATCCTACGTCCGGTCGTCCTCGGAATTCTCACCGGGCTCGCCATGCTGCTCAAACCGGCGATCGGCGCATTCACCTTGATGCTCGCCTTCTCGTGGCTCCTGCGATTCGGCTGGGGCGGTGCGATCCGTCTCTCGCTCGTGTTCGCGACCGCAACCGCGCTCGTGCTGGCCCCCTGGGTGATCCGTAACCAGCTACGCTACGGCCCCGAGATCCTTCTCGAGAACGAAGCCCCGTACAATCTGTGGATGGGAAGCCATTGGGGTGAGCCGCAGGAAGTGTTCGACACGTGGCACCGTCTGCCCGATCCTCTCACCCGCGCGCGCGTCGCCGGGGAGATGGGATGGAAGGGCATCGTCGATTTCCCGGCGGACTACGCACGGCGATCCATCGTCCGAGGACTGAACCTCTGGGGGCTCGAATGGTTCGTGACCCGGAACCTGAGTCTCGAGGCGTGGGGGCAGATCCGGGTCGACACGTTCCTACGCTGGTTCTGGGCGATTCAGCTCGGCTACATCGCCCTCCTCCTCGCCGCCGCGGCAGGGCTCCGGGAGACCTGGCGCGATTCGCACATGAAGCTCCTCCTCAGCTGGACGCTCTTCTTCACAGTGCTCGTAGCCGGCTTGGTCGCGACCACGCGATTCCGGATGCCGTTCCACGCGATCCTGGCGATCCTCGCCGGCGTAGGCGTCGCCCGCGGGTTCGAACGGCAGCTGCGCGCGATCGACTTGGTGCCGGTCGGAGTCGCCGTGGCGATCCTCGTGTTCTCGTTCCAGCGACCGCTCTTCGAACTCATCACGTCCGGCGAGCTGACCGACCTCGCGCAGCTGAATCGCTCACGCTGGGTCTTCTTCTGGTACTGACTCAGGCGGGCCAAGCCCGAGCGATGATCTCGTCGACGGCGGTCGACGCCGGCAGTGTCCCGTACACGAACCCGCCCTCACCACCGAGCCGCGCGCCGCAGAACGCGTCCGCCACGAAAGACGGCGCGTAGCGCACGAGCAGCGAAGCCTGCAGCACGATGGCCATCGACTCGGTTATCTGACGCGCGCGCCGTTCCAGATCCGACGAATCACTCAGAGTCTTCTCGAGATCCTCCACCGCGGCGTCGAGACGGCGGTCGCCACCCCGCGCCTCGCGCACTTCCGCGAGGAAAAGTTCGAAGGCCCGCGGCTCCCGACCAAGCGCCCGGAGCACGTCGAGACAAATGACATTCCCCGAACCTTCCCAGATGCCGTTCAGCGGCGCTTCGCGGTAGAGACGCGGCATCATCGACTCCTCGACGTAGCCCGCGCCGCCGAGACACTCGAGCGCCTCGGCCACGTGCCCCGGCGCACGCTTGTTCAGCCAATACTTTGCGACCGCAGTGGCGATTCGGGTGAACGCCCGAGCCTCATCGCTTCCCGTGGAGTTGTCGAAACCCTGTGCGATTCGCATCGACAGAACCGTCGCCGCTTCGGATTCGATCGCGAGATCGGCCAACACGTTCTGCATGAGTGGCTGCTCGACGAGACGCTTTCCGAACGCATTGCGGTGCATAGCGTGGTGAATCGCCTGCACGAGCGCTTGGCGCATGAAGGCCGCGGGCGCGGCGACCGTATCATTCCGGGTGTGATGCACCATCTCGAAAATCGTCCGCACCCCGCGGCCTTCCTCGCCAATCATCTGGGACCAGGTGCCGTCGTACTCCACCTCGCTCGAAGCATTCGACCGGTTTCCGAGCTTGTCCTTCAGACGCTGGAGGCAGAACGGATTCCGCGAACCGTCGGGCCTCCAGCGGGGCACGAGGAAGCACGACAGCCCACGATCCGTCTGGGCGAGGGTGAGGAACGCATCCGACATCGGCGCCGAGCAGAACCACTTGTGACCGCGCAGTTCGTATTCTCCGCCGGGGCCTCCCGCACCGAGGGGTTGCGCACGGGTCGAGTTCGCCCGAACGTCCGAGCCGCCCTGCTTCTCGGTCATCGCCATCCCGAACGTGAGGCCGGTCTTCTCCGCCGCGGGCGCGCACCGCTCGTCGTAGGATGCCTGCAGAACGCCCTCTTCCCACGAGGCCGTGACGTTGGACTGCTGGCGAAGCGCCGGGAGCACCGCGTACGTCATCGTCATCGGACACACGACACCGGCTTCGATCTGCGAGAACAGATACGTCATCGCGACGTGCGCGACGTGCCCACCCGGTTGTTTCTCGGTCCAGGCGATCGACGGCATACCGCTGTCGATGCCGAGTCGCATCAGGTCGTGGTACGCCGGGTGATAGACTACCTCGTCGATGCGCTGACCGTAGCGATCGAAGCTGCGCAGCTCGGGGGGATGGCGGTTCGCCTCGAAGCCAAGGTCGATCACCCGCGCACTGCCGAGTTCGTCTCCGAACGCCTTCAACCGCTCAGTGGCCCACGCCGCGCCGCCGCGTCGGACGCCCTCCACCAGCGCCGTGTCGGCCCCGAAGAGGTCGATCGAGTCGAGCGGCGGGACCTGATTCTCGACTGAATGCGTCGAGAGCGTCACCAAGGGACGACGCGAAGCCACGGCGCGCCCTACTCCACCACGACCGGCGGGCCATCGTGGTCGACCGTGAACGCGTTCGGGTCGGGAACGTCGCTCGCACCCATGAGGATGTTCACGATCTCCGCCTTGCTGAGACCCGCTGCCCGCGCAGCCAGGACCGCCTTCCGACACTGCGGATCCTCGACGCCATCGTGCAGCGCCTCGGCGTCGGGCCCGCGCTTCAGCTCGTCCAGGTGTGGAGCGCATAACGCGAGATCGGTCTTCACTTGAACTAGATTCGTGGCCTCCTCCACTTGCTCGGACGCGGTGTCGTCGAAGATCGACTCCGCTTGGACGGGCGCCGCGGTAACAACGAGCGCCAGCAGGAGTACCACCTGGAGAACCATCGATCGGATCGAGTCGTGGGCCATGGGGTCGTTGTGACAGCCCCTCGTTTCCCGGGCAACTTCACATCCGCTTTGGCCCGAGCAGCCACATGATAGGCTCGTGCGTCCACAACGGGCCCCCAGGAAGGAATCCACCATGTTGAACGAGAAGCAGAGCAAGATGTGCGACGAGAGCCGTTGGAACTTCTCCGACCTGAAGGCCCTCTTTCTGAACTGCACCCTGAAACGCAGCCCGGACCTATCCCACACCCAGGGCCTGATCGATATCTCGAAGGCGATCATGGAGAAGAACGGGATATCGGTCGACGTCATTCGACCGATCGATCACGACCTTGCGACCGGCGTGTACGGCGACATGACCGAGCACGGCTGGGACGCGGACGACTGGCCGAAGCTCTACGAAAAGGTGAAGGCGGCGGACATCCTGGTGCTCGGCTCCTCAATCTGGCTCGGAGAGAAAACGTCGGTGTGCACGCAAGTCATCGAGCGCTTGTACTCGACTTCGGGTGATCTGAACGACGCGGGACAGTATGCCTACTACGGGCGCGTCGGCGGCTGCTTGATCACGGGCAACGAGGACGGCGCCAAACACTGCTCGATGAACATCCTCTACTCACTCCAACATCTCGGGTACGTGATCCCACCGCAGGCCGACGCCGGCTGGCTCGGCGAAGCGGGCCCCGGCCCGTCGTACCTCGATCCCGGATCGGGCGGCCCCGAAAACGACTTCACGAACCGCAACACGACGTTCATGACATGGAACCTCATGCACATGGCGCGAATGATCAAAGACGCCGGAGGCATCCCCGCGCACGGCAACCAGCGCTCCCAATGGGACGCCGGCTGCAAACCCGACTTCCCGAACCCGGAGCATCGATGAACGAAGAATCCCCGATCCTGAAGAACCTGGACGACGACGGCGTCCTTCTCATCACCCTGAACCGCCCCCGCAAGAAGAACGCCTTCAGTGACCCACAGTGGGATGGTCTCCGAGACGCGCTGAACGAGGCGCGCGAAGACCCGGCCGTCGCAGTGGTCGTGTTGACCGGGGCCGGAACCGACTTCTCCGCGGGACAAGATCTCACGGCGTTCGGGGGCGGCGCCGAGCCGCGCCCCGACGGCAAGCCCTCTGGCTTCTTCGGCTGTGTCGAGGCGCTGTTCGCGTTCGACAAGCCGCTCCTCGGCGCAGGCAAGGGCGTCGCCGTGGGCGGGGGATGCACACTCCTGATCGCATGCGATGTGACCTACCTCGGCGAGAGCATCCGTATGCGCCTGCCCTTCGCGAGCCTCGGCCTCGTCCCCGAAATCGCGAGCAGCTACACGCTGCAATCCGCTATCGGTCGGCAGCGCGCCGCCGAGCTCTTCTTTACCGCCGAATGGATCACCGCGCAGCGTGCACTCGAAATGGGAATGGCCGCGCGCGTGCTTCCGGACGACCAACTTCTCGATGCGACCCTCGAGAAGGCCCGGGAGATGGCCCAGTGGCCCGTCTCCTCGCTCCAGGCGATCAAGCAGACGCTCATGGTCGCGAATCGGGATCGGATCCAGGCTGCACTCGCGGTCGAGGACGACCTGATGATGAAGCAGGCCGGATCGCCCGAGAACATCGAGGCCATCACCGCGTTCATCGAAAAGCGCGACCCGGACTTCAAGAAGTTCCGCCAGTAGGAGCAACGCGA
Organism: Candidatus Binatia bacterium; assembly: GCA_029243485.1. NCBI lineage: Bacteria > Candidatus Binatota > Binatia (SeqCode) > Binatia bacterium. The sequence continues at coordinate 7,741 of JAQWRY010000052.1, forward strand.
TGAAGCTCGGCCTCTACATGCGCAACATGGGCGACACGTCGACCCGCGAGATCGTACGAGACTGCGCGCTCGGCGCAGAGGCGGCCGGCATCGACGATCTGTGGTTCGCCGACCACATCGCGATTCCGCCCGACGACGCGGAGGGCTCGAACGGACGCTACCTCGATCCCCTTGCGACAATCGCCTGGCTCGCCGGCGCGACCGAACGGATCCACCTCGGGACCGGCGTCTTGATTCTTCCCTACCGCCCCGCGCTCCCGACGGCGAAGTGGATCGCGACGATTCAGGAACTGTCGGGCGGACGGATGCTCCTCGGTGTCGGAATCGGATGGATGGACGCGGAGTTCCGCGCCGTCGGAATTCCCCGGAGCCGCCGTGGCGCGCAGAGCGACGAGACCCTCGAGTTCTTCGAAAAGTGCTTCGCCGAAGACGAGGTAGTCTCCAACGGCCAGCCGATGCTGTTCCGACCGCGCCCACCCAAGCCGCCCCTCTTCGTGGGAGGAGGCGCACCCTACGCGACCAAGCGCGCGGCGCGATTCGGAGGCGGCTGGATGCCGATGGGCGCCGACCCCGAGAAACTCGCGGGGCCGATCGCCGACTTCCGACGCGACTCGGCCGCGGCAGGACACCCGGACCCCGAAATCGTTCTCATCACTGGACTCGATGTAGAGGACACCGACCACGGGGTCGCGCAGGCCGAGGCGCTCCGAGCCGTCGGCGCGACTCGCATCGTCCAGGCGGCCCGCTACGCGGAAGCCAAGACCTTCGTCGACATTGCAGACAGGCTCGCGAAGGTCGGCGCTCGGCTTCGCGGGTGATCGCCAGCCGGACGACTCAGCCGGTCGGCCACTCCCGCGCATAGTGAAACCGGATCTGCGCGTCCGAATAGCGATGGGCACGACCCACCGGGCAGGCATCGCGAACCGCCAGCCAAGGACGCCAACGCTCACCTAGGAGCGCGTGATCTGTTCGGGCGTCCCCAACCTCGCAGGCGTGCTCGAATGCGGGACCGCACGGAGCGTCGCAGCCCTCGCACGGGGGCCCGACCGTCGGCGCCGGCCCGTCAGGGCCCGCGACGTCCACGATCACCACCGCCCGGAGCGCGAACCAAGGCCCGTACTCCGGGTGCGCCAGAAGCTGCCCGGCAGAGAGCGGCGCGAAGCCGACGTGCATCGCGAGGCGCTGCATCGGCAAACGGCGCGGAGGCGGCTCGTGGGAGAATACGACCTCGTGCCCGAGATCCAACGATCGCGTCTCTTCGACCAGAGTCCTCTCCATCCAGCGATCGAGAGGATCCGACACGTCTGGGCGATCCGGCTCACGCTCCATCTCCTGGAGGAATGTCGACCAGAACGCCCGCGTGTTCCCCACCAGAAGCGCCAGCGACTCGCCCCCACCGGCCCACGGCAAACGGTCCTCCCGCGCCACCGCGTCGTCGTACCAGGAGACACGGAACGGATGGACGAGATCGAGGCCCCGTGAGCGCAGGCCGGACCCGAGGTTCTGAGTCACGTGCCGCCACGACGCCGCCCGGTTCATACATGTGACATAGCTCGCCAATCGTGAGAGACACAGCGGATGGCAGGCGTATCGATCGGTGGGGACAACGTGGCGACGGCGGAGGGCGGTGGTCCGCGCGTCGTGGACAAGATCTACGCGATCATGCGTATGGTCCTGGGCTTCCTCTTCTTCTGCCACGGTGCGCAGAAGATCTTCGGACTGTTCGGCGGCCCGCACCCGGACCTACCCGTCGGCCTCGTGTGGTTCGCGGGGCTCTCGGAGGTCATCGCCGGTTCGATGATCGCCGTCGGCTTCCTCACGACGTACGCCGCCTTCTTCTCGAGCGGGCTGATGGCCTTTGCGTACTTCTTGGTCCACCAGGGCGACGCGCTGCTCCCGATCGAGAACCGCGGCGAGTTGGCGACGGTGTACGCCTGGGTCTTCCTGTACATAGCCGCGCGCGGCGACGGCCCCTGGAGCCTCGGCGGCGACGACGGCGGCTACTGATCCGCTGCGAATTCGGTCGGAAACTCCTTCAAGCCGACGGGGCGCTGCGCAATCCGCGGCACGTCCGCCGGTAGCTTGTGACAGTACGCAATGAAGCCGGGAAACGTCGAAGCGGGATCCACCCGGAACCGGCGCACGTAGTCGAGTAGACGTCGGTGATAGCCCGCATCTTCGACGATCGTGTCACGATCGGATAGGAATCCCGTCGGGTCGATTATCGAAACCCGATCATCGAGGACCCGCAGTAGCTGTTGGAACCCGAACGAGATCCCCTTTTGCTCGTAGTAGTCGCGCGCGGCGGGCTCGATCACGAAGCGCAGCGCGTCGAGGCCCCCGAAGAACTCCTGCGGCGCGTAGATTACTTTCGGCCCCGGCTACGTGGCGGCGGGCTGGCTTGCGGGGGACCAGCACGCATTGTGGATCCTCGCTGGCGCCTGCCTTCTCGCCGGCGGGTACCGGATTCCGCTCGCCTGCATGCTTCTCGTCGCGGAGTCGACGGGCAATCTCGTACTGACCGTCGTCGGTCTCGCTGCGATCGCAATGGGCCAGGTGATGATGAAAAGCGACTCGGTCTCGAACGCAAAACACGACGCCCGCGCCTAGATCCTTGGGACTCGCACCCCCTCTCCACAATGGTATGAAACGCCCATGCCCTGCATCCTGCCTCGAACGCTCTTGCTCGCGGCATTCACCCTACTCGCCGCGTGCGCCGGGAGCAGCACCGGCACGACGAGTGATTCCGGATCGGCGCCCACTGAACAACCGGCTGGCCCGTGGGACGAAGGTGAGTTTCTCGCCGCCGAGCCCCAAGGCCGGGGCGATCCGGACGTGGGCCGTGACATGCTCCTGGGCGGCCCGTTCATGACCTGCGGCATTCCATGGAAGATCTGGGAGAACCCCGCCTTCCAAGGTCTGATCTCCCAGGGCTTCGGCGGCGGCCCCGATGCCCCGAACGTTCCAGGTCGCGAGGGCAAGAACGCCGAACTGCCCTACTGCCTGAACGTGTTCGAAGCGCAGGACGGCGCGGAAGTCGTCAATGCGAACTGGCTCTTATGCCACGGCGGACAGTGCGACGGAGAGCTCGTCATCGGCCTCGGGAACGCGAACGCCGATTTCACTAGCGGCTTCGGCAACCCGGGAACGAGTGGAGCTCTCCCTCCGGAGGTCCTCGCGACCCTCAGCCTCGACGAGAAGGAAGAGGCGCACTTCACGAAGATGCTCACGCGCGGCGCGATCATCGGTGACACGACCGCGATGCGCACCATCGGTATGAACCCAGCCGAAGTGCTCGCCGTCGTGCTCATGGTCCATCACGACCGCGACACTCTCGAGTGGAGCGACGACGAACTCGCGCCGATTGTCCGGCGCGACCACGACGGGAACGTCCTTCCCGACTACAAGCGGACGTCGGACCCGCCGCCCTGGTGGCGTGTGCACAAGAAGACCGCGCTGTTCTACAACGGTATGGCGCGCGGCGACCACCGCTGCACCATGGCGCTGGCGACATCGGTCTGCGTGGACGATGTCGAACAGGCCCGAAGGATCGACGCATGGTTCCGCGACATTCAGGCGTTCGTTGATTCCGTGCGCGCACCGAAGTATCCCCGAGCGATCGACGCCGCGCTCGCGTCTGAGGGTGAAGAGGTCTTCGTCGCCAACCGCGCCCGATGCCACGGCACGTACTCCGAGAACGAGGCCGACGAGACGTATCCGAACCTCTTGATTCCACTCGACGTCATCGGAACCGATCCCGCCGTGGCGGAGTCGGGCGCCGTGCACAGCCCAGAGTTGGTGGAGTGGTACAACGCATCGTTCTACGGCGAGATCACCCAGGTGGAGCCGAACGACCCGTTCCCCGGGTACATGCCACCGCCTCTCGACGGCATCTGGGCGACGGCCCCCTTCCTGCACAACGGCTCCGTCCCGACGGCAGAACTCCTCCTGAACTCCGGCGCGCGACCCACGCGCTGGCGCCGGTTCGATCTCGACACCACCTACTGGAGTCAGGCGAACACCGGCCATCCCTTCGGCGACCACCTCACCCGAGAAGAGCGCCGCGCCGTCATCGAGTATCTGAAGACGGTCTAACCAACCGGAGAACATCATCGTGAGTACGAAGGACGATCTCAAAGCCCGCGTACGCGGCGCAGTGGACGACCTGACGCCGCAGCTCCTCGAGGTCTCGCACTTCATCCACGAGAACCCCGAACTCGCCTTCAAAGAGCACAAGGCCGCGAAGGTACTGACCGACACTCTGCACGACGCCGGGATCACCGTTCGCAAGGAAGCCTACGGCCTACGGACTGCATTCGAGGCCGAGTTCGGCCGCGACGGTGGCCCGTGCGTCGCGCTCCTCGCGGAGTACGACGCACTTCCGGGAATCGGCCATGCCTGCGGTCACAACATCATCGCGACGAGCGCTCTCGGTGCGGCCCTCGCCCTCCACGGACTCGGCGACGACCTGCCCGGACGGATTCGATTCCTCGGCACACCGGCAGAGGAACGCGGCGGCGGCAAGGAGTTGATGGCCCGCGAAGGCGCGTTCGACGGGATCGACGCGGCCATGATGGTCCATCCCGCCGGTGTCGATCTGGCAACCATGCCTTGCATCGCCGTCGCCGACGTCGACATCATCTACCACGGTCGCTCGGCGCACGCGTCGGCGGCACCGCAGGCAGGCATCAATGCCCTCGATGCCCTGGTCATCGCCTACCAGGCCCTTTCCGCACTTCGTCAGCACATCAAGCACACCGAACGGATCCACGGCATCATCACGCACGGGGGTGACGCAGCCAACGTGATCCCGGAGCGCGCATCGGGACGATTCGGCGTCCGCGCTGCGGACGAGACGCAGCTCGAGTCGCTCAAGGAACGCGCCAACCAGTGCTTCGAAGCCGGCGCCCTCGCGACCGGTGCTCGGGCCGAGGTCAAGTGGGGCAACGTCGACTATCTCGACCTGAACACCTGCTGGCCGCTCGCGAACGCTTACCAATCGAACGCGGAGTCGCTCGGGCGCAGCTTCTTTCCGTTCGACAAACTGCCTTCGAGCGTCGCGGGGAGCACGGACATGGGCAACATCAGCTACCGCGTGCCGTCGATCCACCCGATGATTACCTGCGCTCCCGCCCACGTCACGATCCACAATCCGGAATTCGAGAAATGGGCCGGCTCGGATCTCGGCGAGAACGCGACGGCCGACGGAGCCAAGGCGCTCGCGATGACCACGCTCGACTTCCTGCTGGACTCCGATCTGCGCGACGCAGCGAAGAGCGCCTACGAGAAGGGGCTGGCATGAAGGCCGTCCGCTGTTCGGGCGACGGCGTCGTCGTCACCGACGTCCCGGCGCCATCGGGCGACGGCATCGACGTACAAGTCCGGTCCTCCGGCATCTGCGGCTCCGACATCCACCTCCTGGGCGCCGGGCTCACGGCGACCCTCGGACACGAGTTTGCCGGCGTCCTCTCCGATGGAACGGCGGTCGCCGTCGAGCCGATCGCGCCGTGCCGAGAATGCTCGTACTGCCGCAGCGGCCGCTACAACCACTGCGTGTCGGGAGCGTCGATGATTCTCGGTGTCGGACTCGACGGCGGAATGGCCGAGCGCGTCCGTGTTCCGGAGTCCTCCCTCGTCCCCCTGCCCGCCTCCGTGCCCGTGAGCGATGCGTGCCTCGTCGAGCCGCTTGCGATTGCGGTACACGGGATCCGGCGTGTCGGGCTGGGCGGAAGCCCGCGCGTCGCCGTCATCGGCGGCGGTACGATCGGACTGACCGGTGTCGCCGCGGCACGCGCCACTGGCGCGCACGTCGATCTCGCCGCCCGCCACGACGCGCAGAAGGCCGCCGGTGCGAGACTCGGTGCCGGCGAAGTCGATGCGACCGAACCATACGACGTCGTGATCGATGCGGCCGGGACGACCAGCTCCCTCGACGAGGCCGTGAACCTTCTTCGCCCCTGCGGCAAGCTGCTGATCCTCGCGACGTTCTGGGAGGGCATGACCATGCCCGGCTTCGGAGTCTGCATGAAGGAGATCGACGTGATCCCCGCCGCGATGTATAGCCGCCTTGGCCCGAGCCGCGACGTCGACGCCGCGGCGGCGCTGCTCGCGAGTAATCCAGAGATCGCACGCTCGGTCATCACGCACCGCTTCCCGCTCGAAGCGGCCTCCGAGGCATTCCGCATCGCAGCGGATCGCAAAGCCGGCGCGATCAAAGTCGTTCTGGAACCCTGAGCAGGGTGCCTACTCGACCGACAGATTCCACTCCGCTCCCGAGGTACGCCCCGTGATGTAGACCGCCCCTGCGGGCCCGGGTGTCGTCTCGACATCCACGAGGCCTTCCACCGAGACCGACGGCTCACCGTGTTTTCCCGACGGATAGAAGACGACTAGCTCGGTGTCCGAAGACGCATGCGTTCCGGACACCTCGAGGCCACCCGTCGCGGGGTCATAGACCGCCCGGCCGAGTCGGCCCGGAGCCGCACGGACGTATGCCCTCGTCAGATCCGTCACCAGCAGCGAGCGCTCTCCACGAATCTCGTTTGTGAAGCAGTCCACCTCGAACTCGCCCCACGGAACCGGCGGGTCCGCACCCCCACGAGCGTCGCTCACCTTGTGCGGATCCCCGCAGGATTCTCGCCAGGTCCAGATCGTCGCCGAGGTGTGGAACTCGTCCTGGAAACCCTGATGATCGAGAAAGTAGCCGTCCCCGTCGGGACCGGCCCGGCTCGGGCTCGCGCCCCACTCGCCCGTCAGGACGGGCGCTCCGCCGAAGAGCGCCGCCTCGTCGACCGCAATCTGAAAGGCGTTGCGCGTGATCGGCGTCCCCGAGAATCCGCCCGTGTAGATGTGGGGCGCATAGACGACGCCATCGTCGCGCTCGAAGTCCAGAGGCGGTCCCTGTCCGAGCACCGACCAGAGCGAGAACGGTTCGAACAAGACAAGATGTGAGGGACCGCCCGCCGCCCGCTCCGCCGCACGAATCGACGCGAGGGATTCCGAATACAGCGCGGAGAGGCCCTCCTGCTGCAGCGGCGAGAATGCCCCCGGCTCGTTGATGATGTCGTATCCGGCGACCGCGGGCTCGTTCGCGAACCGAGCCGAGAGGTGTCCGAGCATACTCGCGTACCGCGTTCGAATCCCCACCCCCCCGGGTCCTTCCGCATTCTCGAAGAACGCGTCCCAGGACGAAACGACCGCCGGGCTCGTCTCCCGGGTGCCCCCGAGAATGCACCGCACGCGTCCTTCATCGAACGTCGCCCAGGCGGGGGCCCCATCCCAGCCGAGGGCCGGCTCGGACGGAGGCTCGCAGACCTCATCGGGTCGCGCTGCAAGCACAGCGGTCCACGCGTCCTGGTGGAGATCGATGATCGTGTACAGCCCATGGCGCGCGAGCCTCTGGACCACGCGATCGATCTCGTCAATGTAGCTCTCGTCGTAAACCCCCGGCTCTGGTTCGACGCGCGACCACGAGAGCAGAAGGCGAACCGCGTTCCACCCGATCTCCGACATTCGTTCCGCATCCGACTCGGGGAACGGAAAAGTCGTCGGGAAGTCGTTGCCGCTCCAGTACTCCGCGAACGAGTTCACGTTCGCGCCCCGCAGCAGGACTTCACGGCCGAGCGCATCCACGATTCGTCCGCCTTCCAGGGGATCCGGCTCCGCATGGAGGAACGAAAGGGCCGCGGGGGCCGGTGGAGGCGTCGTGTCCGAACAGCCGAACGAAGCGCAGGCGAGGACCAGAGACAGGGCGAGCCGGGAGAGGACGGGCATCTTAGGAGTCTCCCCGGCCGGAGCGCTCATCGTCAAGGGCTCTCGGTACTCACTCGTCGATTTGCACCTTCGTGCCGGGCTGCAGTTCTTCGAACAAGGCGATCACATCCTCGTTCCGCATACGCACACAGCCGTGCGAGTGGGGCTCACCCATCGGCTGATCATCGGGCGTGCCGTGGATGTAGATGTAGCGGTCGTGCGTATCGACGTTTCCACCGAGGTTCCGGCCGTCTTCCAGACCCGAGAGCCAGATGACGCGAGAGAGAATCCAATCGCGCTCGGGATGAGCGGTCTGAAGTTCGGGCGTGAGAATCTCGCCGGTCAGACACCGCGCGCTGAACACCGCGCCGCACGGAGCCCCAGCGCCGATGAGCTCCTTCACTTCGTGCGCGCCGCGGGGCGTCTGCAGGCTCCCGCTTTGCTCGCCTGCGCCGTTCGCCGCGGTCGAGACCGGGTAGCGGCCGACCACGCGCTCCCCCGCCAGAAGCTCCAGGCTCTGGTTGGCGAGACAGACGCGAATCCACAGGTCCCCCACGATGCCCACAGTCTACAGGTCGGTCGACAGGTGCAACACCGGTCCGCTATTTCACGCGACATGTGCGCGACGATCGATCGGACACCGCCCCACCGCCGGGCCGTGCTCGCCCTGGCACTCACAGTAGCCATGATGCTTGCGGCGCCGACACGAGCGCGCGCCGACGCCACGTGCTCGACGCCGGTCGTGCAGACGACGGTCGGCGCCGTTTGCGGCACGAGCGCTCCAGGGGGAGTGCCGGGCGAGCCGAGCCGGCCCATCCACGCCTACCTCGGCATCCCGTTCGCCGAGCCTCCGACGGGCCACCTGCGCTGGACCGGCCCCGTACCCACGAAGCCGTGGACCGGCACTCGCGAGACGGAGACCTTCGGGCCCTCGTGTCCCCAGCACGTGCCCCCGGGAGTCGAGATCGACGCGAGCGAGGACTGCCTCTCACTGAACGTATGGACCCCGGACCCGAAGGGGACGCTCCCGGTGCTCGTCTTCGTCTACGGTGGATCCTTCGTGCACGGGGGGACCGCCGCGCCGGTCTACGGAGGCGCCAATCTGGCCGCAGTCGGCCCGGCCGTGGTCGTCACTTTGAACTATCGGATCGGCGCGCTCGGCTTCCTTGCGGGCCTCGGCCCGTTCACTGGGAACTACGGACTTCTCGACCAACAGCTGGCGCTTCAGTGGGTCCACGAAAACATCGCTGCCTTCGGTGGCGATCCCAAGAAGGTGACACTGTTCGGCGAGAGCGCCGGCGCGATGTCGGTCGGAATCCACCTCGGCGCGGCGACGAGCCGCGGCCTCTTCCGCGCCGCGATCCTCGAGAGCAATCCCTACGGCATCCCGTACAAGACCGCCCGGCAGGCGGGAGCCTACGCGAACGATCTGGTGGGACACCTCGACTGCGCTCCGCCCAAGAACCCGCCGACGTGCCTTCGGGAGAAGTCCGCAGCGGAGATCGTGGCCGCGCAGGGCAAGCTGCCCGTGACGGAGTCCTTCCTTCTCGGACTCGCTTCCTTTGTCCCGTGGGGACCCGTGGTCGGCGGACCTCTCCTTGAATCCCAACCGAACGAGATCTCGATCGACAAACCCATCCTGATCGGGACCAACAAGAACGAAGGCACCCTCTTTGTCGCGATGCAGGAACGCTCGATCGGGACGATCGACGAGATGAAGTACGTCCTCGAGACCGACATCGCGTTCGGCGAACACGGCAGCGCCGTCCGGAAGCTCTACGCATCGATCGGCACAGGGGAGCCCGCGGCCACACTCTCCGAGATCGTGACCGATGATCTCTTCGTCTGCGCGAACCGCTTCGTTCTGAAGGACGCCACCGCGCCCAAGTGGGCCTACCAGTTCACGCACGTCCCCTCCTTCCCCATCTGGCCGGCGGTGCCGGCGTGCGCGCCTGCGACGGGCCAGGTGTGCCACGCCTCCGAGCTCCCGTTCGTCTTCGGGAACCCTTTCGGGGCCGAGCTCTGGGCCAAGCAAGCCTCGTTCACCGGCGACGAACGAAAATTGGCAGCGACCATGATGCGCCTCTGGACCGGATTTGCTGCGAATCTGAGGCCGCCCGAGACTGTCCCCCCTTGGACCGGCTACAGCGTCGAAGACCCGCTGCGGCTGATTCTGGACGAGCCGCTCTCAGAAAGCCGAGACCTCACGGCCCGCTGCCGGTTCTGGGACTGGCTCGGCTACGACCGGTCCGGCCCTCTGGCCGGGCTCTTGTGAACCCCCGGGGCGCCGGAAGTCCCCGGCTCATCAAGATTTCCGCCTGCGGCCCGACTAGAATCATCGGCGCAGGGAGAGGGACAGTCTCGCAGGTCAGATTTCAGTCGAGAGAGAGAGAGAGCTCGGAGAAGGAACCTGCTTCACGCTCGACGTTCCCGTCGAATTCGAAGCGGGTCGCATCGCCCGCGCGCTGTGACGCTCAGAAGTAGGACTGGAGTTCGCCCCGCCGGCGGATGTCGAGCGTCGCGCAGTGAAAGCCGCCCCCAAAGAGCTTGTAGTTCATGAACGGGGTCGGGATGGGCTCGAACCCCCAATCGCGCAGGGTTTTGTGCATCGAGGTCTGTGACGCCTCGACGATCACGCGCTTTTCGTCGAGCATGAACACGTTCATCGCAATCCATTTGCTCACCAGCGAAAGGTGAACATTCAGGAAGCCCGGGATCGGGTCCGGTTCCGGGGCTACGAGCACATCCCACGAGTCGAGGACACTCGGGAGATTGTTCGTATCGATGTATTCCGGGTTGACCAAGACCTTGCCGGGCGCCAGGGGCACGAACGTCGTATCGATGTGCATGGGCTGCGGGCAGAGACTCTCGACCTGATGAATCCGAAATCCATCGCCGAGGTGGCGCTGAAGCCACTCGATGCCGGTCTCGTTCGTGACGTTGCTCCGCGTGACGAAGAGGTCTCGCCCACACCGGGCGAAGTCGGCGGCATCGAAGACCAACTCCGACTCGTCGATGATGTAACGAACCGATTCGCCCGTCCCCGCCGGCCTGAAATCCTCGCTCGCATACAGGGAATCGAGGAGCTGCGGCCGAGGAGCCGCCGTCCAACGGGCTCCCTGCGCGAAGTACTCCTTCAGAAGCGTCCGGTAGGCCCGCATCTCGAATTGACGCGAGCGCCACGCCATCGGCGCTTCGATGATCTCGTCCCCGATCACGATCAGCCCATCGCGGGGACTCGCGACGCAGAAGCCCTTGGACTGCCAATTCGGTGTAGAACACGGCACCGAAAAGTCGACGATGTCCGGCCGACGCACGGTCACACCGGCCTGCTCGATCAGACTCACGAATTGATCGAGTTCTCGCTGCGCTCGCTTCACCAGAATGCGGGGGTACGGACGTCCCGCTAGCGGCCGATAGAGCATGCGAGCGATCGGCGGCAAGTTGCCGTCGAACGTGACGTGACGGCTTGGGATCGTGGCCCCTTCGAGCCGACCGACAATCACCTCTTCGAGCGGATCCCACTCGTTGTAGGTGCGAACCCCCGAAGAGCCTGCCACTGCCGCCTGCGTCATGCCGGAATGAACACCAGACCGATGCCGACGATGATCGTCAGGATACCGAGCACTTGAAGCCCGTTCAGCGGCTCCGAGAGAAGGAACACCGACAGGATCGAGATGAGCACGATCGTCGCTCCAGTCGAGACCGGATACACGATGTTCAAGCGCAGGCGCGAGAGGATGAACACGTAGAGGAAAAAACTCACGCCGTGCAGCGCGAGCCCGGAGAAGATGTACGGGTTCCGGAACGGCTCCAGCAGGATACCGAAACTCAGCTCCGTTTCGCTCAACATCTTGGCGCCATGGCGCAGCACGAGTTGCGCCGCGACCGCCAGGCACATCTCGATGACGAGAAGGCCGTAGATCATCAGACGATCTGCCCCGCGCGCGCGTCCGTGTAGGCGCCCTGCTCCCACACGATCGCACCGTTCACAATGACCTGATCGATGCCCGTCGCGTGGCGAACGTACCGGTTCGCGTCTCCCGGGACGTCGTGAATGAACTCCTCGTCCCCACGGTCTATCGTCGCCGGATCGAACACGACGAGGTCGGCGGCAAGCCCGGGCTCGATCCGTCCGCGCCCGCGGATGCCGAAGGCATCGGCCAACTCCCCGGTGAGCCGGTACACGGCCCTCTCGAGCGTAAACGCTCCGTACTCCCGAACCCACCGACCCAGGAGATCACTCGTATCCCCCGCGCCACAGAATTGCGCCACATGTGCGCCCGCGTCACTCGCGCCGACCAGCACGAGCGGATGCTGCAGGAGCTCGGTCACGGGCCCGGTCTGCCCGTTGATCATGCCCATCACGCAGAACTCGGTTTCGAGATCCTCGCTGACGGCCAGATCGATCATGAAGTCGGCCGGGGCCGCGTCCTGCTCCGCGGCGAGGTCCTTCACCAGTCGGCCGTTCAGCGCTTCGTTCTTGGCGTCGCGAGCATTGCGGACGATCAGGTAGTCCCAGACGGGGCCGAGTAGGACGGCCTGGTTCCGGAGATCCTCCCGGCGAGCCGGGTCGGCAAACGCCGCGCAGCGCTCTTCCTTCGGCAGCCGCATGATCGCGTTCCACGCGGGCAACGCGAGGAGGATGAACGACGCCTCGGAGAGCCGCACGTTCACGTCGAACGTGCGCGGCATGCACTGTCCGTATAGCTTCGCGCCGGTCTTGGCTTCCTCTTCGAGAAGAGCCATCGAGTCGCGCCAGAGGTCGTTCGTCGGGTTGTGGATGATCGGGGCGACCGTGCACATGAGACCGGTCTCGCGCGAGATCTCGGCCATGTCGCGCAGGTTTTGGAGCTGCGCATCGGGCACGAAGAAGATCGGTACCGTCTGGATGAGCCCTCGACCGGCGCCGGCCATCGCCTTTCCGAGCGCGATGATCTCTTCCTTGGTCGCGGCTCGACTCGCAACCGGCCGCATCTCCTCGTCGACGTCGACGTACGACGTCGAGAGACCGGCCGCACCGGCGTGGATGGCTTCGACCAGAATCGCGGACATCTCCGCGATCTCTTCGTCGGTCGCGGCCCGCTCCTGTGCCGCGTTTCCCATCACGTAGTGACGAAGGGCCGAGTGCCCCACGAGACCGGAGACGTTGATGCCTAGCCCCGGGCGAATCGCGTCGAGATATTGCGGATAGGTCTCCCAATTCCAGGGGACGCCCGCGTCAAAAGTCGGAATCGAGATGTCCTCGATTTGCTTGAACATCCCGGCGAGCGCGCGCTGGTCTTCTTTCTTCACCGGCGCGAGCGAAAGCGAGCAGTTGCCCATCAGGACCGTCGTCACACCGTGCTCGAGCGACGGCGTCGCGAGGCGATCCCAACAGATCTGCGGATCGAAGTGCGTATGGACGTCGATGAAGCCCGGCGCGAGCACCTTTCCGGCGGCGTCGATGTGGCGTGCATCGGCGGCGGGTGTGAGATCGGCACCCACAGCCTCGATCTTCCCGTCGCGTACGGCGACGCTCCCGCCAAAGGCGGGCGCGCCGGTTCCATCGACAATGCGGGCGTTGGAGATGTGAAGGGCTTGGCTCATTTCGTCTCCCCGGTCTGTCCCTTGAACGGCTGATTGCCGAAGCGATCGACGTGGACCACGTCACCGACCGGCTTGCGTGTGGTTGGACCGTACTTGCCCTTCGGCCAGCCCAGTGGAATGACCGCACACGGACTCACCGAGTAGGGCAATCCGAGCGCGCGGCGCGCAAGGAAGTGGCTCCAGAGCGGCAGAGTGATCAGCGCCGCACCCAGTCCGGCCGAACGAGCCGCGAGCAAAAGGTTCTGCACCGACGGATAGATCGAGCCGTAGTAGCTCGACGCGGCTACACGCGGCCACGGCAGGCTCACTCCCCGCAGACACGCGACGACGACGACGGGGACCTCCTCGAAGTGGTCCGCCTGCCACTGCACGGCGTTGATGATCCGCTGCATCTTCGGATCGTCCTTCGCCATTCGGCGACCGATGCCACCGTAGAGACGAAACGCACCGGCATTCATCCGGCCGAGCTTCGCCTTCACCGCGCGATCCTTCACGACGATGAACTCCCAGTTCTGGGCATTGCTGCCCGTCGGGGCCTTCTGCGCGAGTTCGATCAGACGGAGAACGAGCGCGTCGTCGACGGGATCCGTCTTCAATCGACGAATTGCACGCTGCGTGCTCATCGCCTCTTCGAGGGGCATGGCGAAGGGGCTCTGTTGCGTCTGCGTTCCTGCCTCGGACATGGCGGACCTCCTGTCGGCTGCTCCGAACCCAAGCACGCCGCGGGCGGAGAATCACGCCGGCTCGGGAAGCCGATCGACAGCGTTTCCGCACCCCATCATGATCGCCCTCATGACCGGTGATCTCCTTGCCCGGACACCGACAGCGGCGTCTTCGACGACGTCGAGGTTTACGATCCGGCGACGGACAGCTGGGCCGTACTGCCCCCAATGGCCGAGCCGCGACAAGGCATGGTCGCCGCGGCTCTCGGGAACCGGATCTACGTCCCCGGCGGTGCCATCCGGCAGGGCTTCGTTCTCGAGTTTGACCGTTGCGCAGGCGCCTCCCCTCAACTCGGCCCGGCCGCGTCAGAAGGAGCCGGTCAGGAGATGTCGAGCACCGTTCGAATCCCACGGCTCGTCCGCAGGTCCTCGAGGGCCCCATTGATCTCGCTGAGAGGCCGGCGGCCCGTGATCAGCGCGTCCAGATCGAGCCGCCCGTTCTGCCAGAGCGCGATGTAACGAGGGATGTCCCGCAACGAGTTCGCGCCGCCGAGCACCGTCGACAGGATTTTTTTGCCGGTGATGACGAAGGCGGCGGGCATCAGAGTAAAGAGCTCCTCCAGCGGCGGCGCGCCCACGCAGACCAAGGTGCCCCCATTCCGGATCGCAGCCAGTCCGGTTTCGAGAAGTGCCGAGCGTCCGGCCGCCTCGAACGCGTAGTCGAACCCGACACCGGTGATCTCCATCCCGCGCGCGAGCACGTCCTCGGTCGTCGGGTCGATGAAGTCGGTCGCGCCGAGAGCTCGGGCGGAGTCACGACGCTCCGCGACAGGGTCCGAAACCACGATCCGCGCGGCACCCGCCAGGCGCGCCCCCTGCACGACCGAGAGCCCGATCCCGCCGAGGCCCAGAACGAGAACCGTCGCGCCCTCTTCCACCTGGGCCGTATTCAACACCGCCCCGACACCGGTCTGGACCGCGCAACCGATCACGCACGCGACATCGAGTGGGACGTCCGATGGGATCTTCACCGCGCCATTCGCGTCGGCAACCACGTTCTCCGCGAAGGCAGCGACGTTCAGTCCGCGATACACCGTCTGGTCTCCGATCGAGAGACCGGTCGTTCCGTCGACGAAGGTATTGGAGATCAAGCCCGCCGTCCGAACGCACACGGATGAGTCGCCGCGCAGACAAAAGTAGCAGGTCCCGCACGGCGGACAGGGTGTGAGAACGACATGATCGCCTTCGGCGAGCGACTCCACTCCAGGGCCAAGCTCTTCGACGACGCCGGCGGCCTCGTGCCCGAGGATGACGGGCAGCGCTGCCGGGAATGCACCGTCGATCACGCTCAGGTCGGAGTGACAGACCCCGCAATTGCAGACGCGCACACGCACCTGACCGGGACCGGGTGCCTGAATCTTCACGTCGTCGCGAATGACGACGCCCTTACCCTGCTCCTCGAGGACGGCTGCTTTCATGGATTCTCCGGAAAGTTCGGGGCGCCGGGCGGCACCCAATCAGGTGTCCCCTGTTTCCGACATGCAGGAGCGGCGCCCGCAACGAGCCCTAGGTCGACGGCGGTGCACTAGGACTTTCGGGCGACCTTCTCCAGGTGCTCGACTTGGCCGTCGTCCCGACTGTGCAGCACCTCGTTGTAGTTCTTGCCGCGATGCGGTCGCGTGCCGGGACGCGTATAGCCGGTGACGGCGCTGATCCGGTACGTGTCGACTCCCGCCGAGGCGGGCGACGGAGCGGCGTGCATCGTATCGCCGTAGTGCAGAGAGACATCACCCGCCTCCGCGTTGAAGATCGCGCCGCGCGGGGCCTTCGGGTGGTTAGGATCGATCGGGCCGCAGCCCGCCTGCCACGACCCAGGAAGAAAGCGCAGGTCTCCGGCATCGGGATTGGATGGAGTGAGAAAGACCGATGCGATCAAAACCGGGCACATCGCCGCGTGACCACCCATCCCGCAGTCGCGGTGCCAGGGCAAGTCACCGAGCCCCTCGCACATGTTCGGGTTCTTCCAGATCACGGTGATCGATTGCTCGGGGCTTGCACTCGCACGATGCGCGAGCGGCTCGTCCGCGAGATCCTTCAAGTCGAGAAGGCGCGAGTCCGTTGGAATCGATCGCAGATTCGGTTTCGCACCGGCGCGAGTGACTCTGCACAGGATGTCCTCGCCGCGATCGTCCTTCCCCCACCACGACAGCTTGTCCCCCTTAACCGCCTCCCCCCTAAGCTCGGCCGCTTCCGCGAGGAATCTCTCGACCTCACCCGCCGAAAAGACCTCGCGCACAAAGAGGTAGCCGGCGGTGCGCAGGAAGTGCGCCATGTCCTCGTGCCCGTCGTCCAGCGTGAAGGTGTGCTCGGGATCGAGCGGAGCGCCTACCCGATCGAGGAGTCGAACGTCGCTCGCATCGTACACCGGACGACCGCTGAACATGGCGCGAAGCGCCGGCTCCCAGTCGAGCCATCGGATCGCATCGCCGCGAACGCACTTCGCTCGGCCTCCGTAGAGAAGACCGGCTGCCGCATCGAGCTCGTTCACGATGTTCTGCCAGATCTCGTCCGTCACCTCGATCACGAGATCGGCGGCGGCCTCGTCCGCCACCACCTCGATCCCCTTCTGGCCGGGCACGTACGTGTACGAACCTCCCTCCTGCCGACGGAACGCCAGGGCGGGCAGTCGCTCGGCACCGCGCGCCGCGAGGGCACCGTTCCCGGCCGCCAAACGGCGCGGCAGTTCTTCACGATGGAAAGAATCGAAGTCGAGCGGAGCAAACGTGGCTGCCAATGGGCGAACCTCCTAGCTTCGTTTCCTACTCGATCCGCCCGGATCCGTCGATACACGACCGGACCGATCGGCCACCGGCTTCGACTGCCGAACCGCCCCATGCCATGCTTGCGCAATGATCGAGGCCTCGACCTTCGAGAAGCTAGGCGTCTTCTACTTAGGCACGCCTGTATCCCCTGACATCGGGGCCTCGTCGCCCGAGCCCTTCCTGTACAACTCGAAGGACCTGACGACGCACGCCTTCTGCGTGGGCATGACGGGCAGCGGGAAAACGGGCCTCTGCGTCACGCTGCTCGAAGAAGCCGCGATCGACGGAATCCCGGCGATCGCAATCGACCCCAAGGGAGATCTCGGCAACCTCCTGCTCACCTTCCCCGAACTGCGACCCGCGGACTTCCGGCCGTGGATCGACGAATCGGAAGCCGCCCGCAACGAGCGATCCCCCGACGAGCAGGCGACCTGGACCGCAGACCTCTGGAAAAAGGGACTCGCGGAGTCCGGCCAGGACGGCGCCCGCGTCGGCCGCTTCAAGTCCGCCGTCGAAACCGCGATCTACACCCCGGGCAGCCGGGTCGGGCGGCCGCTGCGGGTGCTCGGAACGCTCGACGCGCCGTCCGAAGCCGTCCGAAACGATCCCGACGCTCTCCGCGACCGCGTCGTCGGAATGACGTCCAGCCTCCTCACGCTCCTCGGGATCGACGCCGATCCGGTTCAGAGCCGTGAGCACATCGTAATCGCGCGGATCTTGAGCGATTGCTGGGAGAAAGGAGAAGACCTCGACCTCGGTTCGTTGATCCGAACTCTGCAGAACCCGCCGTTCGAGCGCGTTGGCGTGATCGATCTCGAGTCGTACTTCCCGGCGAAAGATCGCTTTGCCCTCGCAACGACCCTGAACAACCTCCTCGCCTCCCCCGGCTTTGCGAGTTGGATGGAAGGCGAGCCGCTCGACGTGGGGAAGCTCCTCTACACCGCGGAAGGAAAACCGCGTCTGAGCGTGTTGTCGATCGCACACCTCTCCGAGCGCGAGCGCATGTTCTTCGTGACGCTTCTGCTCGGGGAAGTCGTCTCGTGGATGCGGTCGCAAGAGGGCACCGGCAGCCTGCGCGCGCTGCTCTTCATGGACGAAATCTTCGGGTACTTCCCGCCCCTCGGGAATCCGCCGGCGAAGCCGTTGATGCTGACGCTCCTGAAGCAGGCCCGCGCCTACGGCCTCGGCGTCGTGCTCGCAACGCAGAATCCGGTCGACATCGATTACAAGGGGCTCTCGAACTGCGGCACGTGGTTCCTTGGGCGGCTCCAAACCGAGCGCGACAAAGCACGTGTTCTCGAAGGGCTCGAGGGCGCCTCGCAGACGGGCTTCGACCGCAAGCGCGTCGACGAGCTTCTGTCCGGGCTGGGGAAGCGCATGTTCCTGATGAACAACGTGCACGAAGACGGGCCCGCCTTGTTCGAGACACGCTGGGCGCTGTCCTACCTCCGCGGGCCCCTGCAGCGCGACGAGATCCGGAAGCTCTCGGAGTCTCCGGACGTGGGCGCCGCCCCGGTCGCCGGCGAAACCACGACGCGGAAGGCCGGGCCGGCGAAGCGTGCTACGAAAAAAAACTCTCGACCACAGCGCCCGCTGCTTCCCGCCGAAGCCGGAGAGGCCTTCTTTGCTTCGCCCGGCGAACCCCCGGAGGCCGGCGCCCTGTACGAGCCAGGGCTCGTCGCCGAAGTCAGCGTCCACTACGTTCGCAGCCGCGGTGACGTCGATCACTGGGAGACAACTCGGCTCTACACACCCCTCATCAACGGACGCCGCGGTTCGCCGTGGAGCGACGAGACCGAAGAACTCACGGCAGCCGGGCTTTCGTTCGCGCCGGGGCCAGTCGACGACGCAGAGTTCCAGGAGCCACCGGCGGCCGTCTCCAACCCGAAATCGTACGCCCGTTGGTCCAAGATGCTCGCATCGCACATCTACAAAGAGCGTCCGCTCACCATTTTGCACTGCAAGAAACTGAAGGCGTACTCGCGCCCCGGAGAGAGCGAAGGCGAGTTCCGCGGACGCCTCGCCCACAAGCGTCGAGAGCTTCGCGACAAGGAACGCGCCGCGATCGAGAAACGCTACGCTCCGAAGCTAGGGCGTTTGGTAGACCGCAAGCGGCGATTTCTCGCGCGCGTCGATCGCGAACGAGAGCAATACGAGAACCGCCGGATGGAAACTGTGATCTCGTGGGGGTCGACGCTCCTCGGTGCGGTCTTCGGTCGAAAGATGGGCGGGCTCGGCACCGCCCGCAGGGCATCGACGGCGGCGAAAGGCATCAGCCGGACTGTTCGCGAGCGCGGCGACATCGGTCGCGCCGAGGCCGAGGTCGAAGCCGTCGACGAGCAGATCGCCGAACTGGACCGCGAGTTTCGCGAGAAGCTCGACGATCTCACCCCCCACAAGGACGGGCTTCTCGAGATCGAGGAGAACACGATCCGCTCCCGCAAGAGCGATCTGTCGGTCTCGCAGCTCCGCTTCGTTTGGCGTGCCTGAGATGAAGCCATGCCTCTCCCTCGTTGTCCCCGCGTACAACGAGAGCCAGCGCCTTCCGCAAACGCTCGCAAAAACGAGTGAGGCGATCGCCGCGCTCACGACTGAAGCCGAGATCCTCGTCGTCGACGATGGCAGCGAGGACGATACGAGCGAAGCGGCTCGCAGGTTCGAGGGGCCCGTCCCCGTCCGCACGCTCCGGCTCGAACCCAATCGCGGGAAAGGCGCCGCCGTCTCGTACGGGATCCGCGAGGCGCGCCATCCGATCGTTGCCTTCACCGATGCCGACTCCCCGTACGACCTGAGTGCGCTCGTTCCGATGATGGAGGCGCTTCGCGATGGGACGACGGACGTGGCCATCGGCTCCCGCGACCTCGACGACTCCCACATCAATCGCGGCTACGGCACGCTTCGACACATCTCGGGACAGGCGTTCTCCTTCCTCACGTGGGCGGTCCTAGGGCTGCCGTTTCGAGACTCACAATGCGGCCTGAAGGCGTTCCGTCGCGACGTCGCCCAGCAGCTCTTCGCGATGCGAACGATCGACGGCTTCGGATTCGACTTCGAGATCCTCGCGGCGGCCGTCGCCAATGGACATCGGGTGGAGCGCTTCCCCGTGAAGCTCACCCACAACGATGATTCGCGGATCCGTCTCTTCGCGGACAGCTTCAAAATGGCGACCGAGGTATTTCGGGTGCGGCGTAACTTCGTTCGGGGCGCGTACGAGGAGATGTCGGGCGCCGCGGCACCGCAGCCGTGCCCGCTCTGCAAAGCCGAAGACTTTGCCCCACGCGCGGCCAACCACGGTTTCCGCATGGTCGAGTGCGCGCAGTGCCACCTCTGGTACCTGAACCCGATGCCGACTCCGGCAACGCTCGCCAAGCTCTACGGCAGCGAGTACTTCGAGAGCGACTCCTCACTGCAAGCCGGATACGCCGACTACGAAGCCATGGCCGAAGACTTCCGTGCGACCTTCCGACATCGGCTGCGCCTCGTCGCCGCGCACACCGGGGCCGGACGGCTTCTCGATGTAGGCGCCGGCTTCGGTTACCTCGCCGACGCGGGGCGCGGCCTCTTCCACGAACGGTGGGCGCTCGAGATGAACGGTGGCGCCGCCGAACACATCGCAGCCGACCATCGCGCCATCATCGGGTCGTTCGACGCCTCGGACCTGCCGGCCAACTACTTCGACGTGGTCAGCATGCAGGATTGCCTCGAGCATCTGCCCGATCCCAAGCGAGCACTGGAACGGGTTCGGACTCTCCTCCGGCCGGGAGGCGCGTTCCTCGCCACGACGCCCGACGTCGGGAGTTGGCTCCAGAAAGCACAGGGACGCAACTGGGTCTCTCTCAAGTTTCCCGAGCACGTCGTGCTCTATTCGGAGCGAACCCTTCGTCGCGCGCTCGAGGATGCCGGGTTTCACGTCCAACGGATCGAGCCGGCGGGACAGTACGCGCGATTGGACTTCCTCGCCTCCCGCGCGCTGCGCGGGCATCCCCGCAGCGGGCGGCTCGCCAGCAAAGGACTCCGTGCGGTGGGTGGCGCGGCGCGCCGGATGTACGTTCCTTCCGGATCGCTGACAGTGGTCGCCACGGCGCCTCACTAACGACGGCTTTCGCGTTGCCGCAGCGCTCCGCTACAAACCATCAATGGTGAGACCGCGCGACGCGGCAAGCCTCGTGGTCACCCGCGGGGACGGCCCGAAGACCAAAGTTCTACTCGGCCGGCGACCGCCGAACGACCGCTTCATGCCGAACGTCCACGTCTTCCCCGGCGGTCGTGTCGATGGAACCGATACCTCGCTCCCGTCCGAACGGAATCTGCCCAAGTCGGTGGCGCGCCGGCTGGAGCGCCGTGCGACCCCGAAGCGGGCGCGAGCGCTCGCCGTCGCAGCTCTGCGCGAGACCTACGAAGAGACGGGCTTGGTCTTCGGCAAGCGGGCGGGAGAGTCGATCCGTCCCGACCTCTCCGGCCTCGACTACATCGGTCGCGCGATCACCCCTTGGGGAAACCCTATCCGCTACCACGCGCGCTTCCTGCGTGCGCGCGTGGAGACCTCAACCGGCCGATTGAAGGGCAATGGCGAGCTCCTGGACCTCGGCTGGTACTCGATCGAAGAAGCTCTGAAGCTCACGATCATCGACGTCACCGAGGCCATGCTCGAGCAGCTCCGGGCGCGCGTCACGGGCGATCAGGCCCACGACCTTTTCGTGCACTATCGCGGCATGCAGCGCGTCATCACCCACGAATAGGTGGGGGCGCCGAAGGTGGCCGCAGGGGCAGGACTTGACGGACGGAGCATCCGCGGCGTACCTCCGTCCTCGCAGGACAAGGGGGAAGCCATGGCTGAATTCGATCTGATCCTTCAAGGTGGCGACGTCATCGACGGCACCGGAGCGCCTCGGCGTAAGGCCGGCGTGGGTGTGAAAGACGGCCGCATCGCCGCCATTGGGGACCTCGACCCCACGGCGGCGGACCAGGTGATCGATGCAACGGGGAAGATCGTCGCGCCCGGATTCGTCGACATCCACACCCACTACGACGCGCAGGTCTTCTGGGATCCGAGCGTGTCTCCCTCCTCGTTCCACGGTGTGACGACGATCGTCGGCGGGAACTGCGGGTTCAGCGTCGCCCCCCTCGTACCCGAGGCGGGCGAGTACCTGATGAAGATGCTCGCTCGCGTAGAGGGCATGCCGCTCGAGGCGCTGAAAGAAGGCGTCCCCTGGGATTGGACGACGTTCTCCGACTACCTGGGCCGACTCGACGGCAAGATCGCCGTCAACGCCGGATTCCTCGTGGGCCACTCCGCCCTGCGGCGCGTCGTGATGGGCGAAGACGCGGTCGGCAACGAGGCTTCCGAGGAGCAGATCGCCGAGATGGTGAAGCTCCTGCACGAATCCCTCGATGGAGGCGGACTCGGCTTCTCGTCTTCCGCCGCACCGACCCACAACGACGGAGACGGAAAGCCGGTGCCGTCCCGCTCCGCATCGCGCCGTGAAATCGTCGCCCTCGCGGCAGCCGTACGCGACCACGCCGGTACCACTCTCGAGTTCCTGCCCACCATCGGAAACTTCGAGGATGAACATAAAGACCTGATGACCGCGATGTCCCTCGCCGCGAATCGGCCGCTCAACTGGAACGTGCTCGGTGTCACCGCGCTCAACCGTGAGATGACCGAGAGCCAGCTGTCCGCATCCGACTACGCGCGCGAACGCGGCGGCACCGTCATCGCGCTGACCCTTCCGCAGACGATGACTCTTCGACTGAACCTCGTGTCGGGGTTCATCTTCGACGCGCTCCCCGGATGGTCCGACGTGATTGGCCTGCCCCTGAGCGAGCGCAAGAAGGCCTTCGCCGACCCCGTCGTGCGCGAGAGGCTCGATCGGCAAGCGCATTCAGAGGAAGCAGGCGTGTTCCGTTTCTTCGCGAACTGGGCCAACTTCCGACTCGATGAAACGTTCGCGCCGGAGAACGCCGCCTATCAAGGGCGAACTGTCGGTGAGGCCGCCGAGGAACTCGGCAAGACACCCTTCGATACGATGCTCGACATCGCCCTCGCCGACGACCTACGCACCTCGTTCATGCCGCCTAGCTCGGGCGACGACGAAGAGAGCTGGAAGCTGCGCGCAGACGCGTGGCGCGACGACCGAACGATCATCGGCGCCACGGATGCCGGGGCCCATCTCGACATGATCGATACGTTCGCCGGCACGACGGCTCTTCTGAAAGGCGGCGTCCGCGAGAGGGGGCTCATCGCGCTGGAAGAGGCGATTCGGCAACTCACAGATCTTCCCGCCCGCTTGTACGGAATCTCCGAGCGTGGACGCCTCGAAGAAGGATGGCATGCCGACATCGTCGTATTCGATGAGACCCGGGTCGGCCCGGGGCCGATCTACACCCGGAACGATCTCCCGACCGGCGCCGCCCGCCTGTACGCCGACGCCGACGGGATCGAGCACGTATTCGTGAACGGCGTCGAGATCGTTCGCGGGCGCGAGTTCACGGGTGCCGCCCCCGGCACGGTCCTACGCTCCGGTCGCGACACGGAGACGGTCCCGGTTCCCGGCGGCGGAGAGTAACCCCCGGCGCCGATTCAGGCCAAGCGAACCGAGTGCCTGCCGAAGCCCGGGGCCTGCTCCGGAGCACGTTCGAGAACCGCGGCCAGGCGCGCGGCCAGTTCCGCGCGTGCGGTCTGCTGGGCTGGATCCTGGGCGATATTTCGAAGCTCGCGGGGGTCTTGGTCAACGTCGAAGAGCATCTCGACGGACCCATCGTGCGATCGGAAGTACTTGAGTTCGCCGACGCGGATCATGTCGAACCCGGCTCGGCCGAAACAGTAGACCGGCCGATCCGCCGGCATCTCGGCGCCCGCGAACCGATCCTGCAGTGCGATGCCGTCCAAATGCGCCGGAGGCTCGAGGCCGGCGGCTGTGAGGAAGGTCGGCGCAAGATCAACGAGCGATACGGGCTCCGTGAACATCCTCCCCTCCGGCACACCGGCGCCGTAGGCGAACATCGGCACCTGCGCGACGTCGTCAAACGGAATGCCCGGGTCCTTCAGCAGCTGGCCGCGCTTCCCGAGGTAGTCGCCGTGGTCGGAACAGAATACGACCAGCGTGTCCGCGGGATCCACGTGCTTCGCGATCGCGCCGACGGCGGCATCGACCTGAGACACGAGTGCACGATAGGACGCGAGCATCTCGCGGATCTTCTTCGTCGGGACCTTGTCGCGTGTGAAGATCGCGGGCACGTTTCGCACCGACTCCGGAATTCCCACCATGTCCGCCCACCCGTCGGTCGGGACTTCCACGTCCTTCGGATCGTAAAGGGCCGCGAATTCGGGCGCAGGGTCGTACGGGCTGTGGGGCGCCGAGAATGAGACGGTGAGCGCGAAGGGACGCTCCGTCGCACGTGATTCATCGAGAAACTCGATCGCGCGGTCTCGTACCCACGAGATCCGGTGATGCTCGGGCGCGAAGGCCCACGGCTTCGCAGAGAAGCCGCCTCGCTTCCGGGAACTCGCCGCCATCGGCTCGTACAGAGCGCTCTCCGACAACGAGCGCCGCCAACCATCGAGGCGAAGGATCACCTTATCGCGAAAGCTGGCCGGCCAATGCTCGCACAACGCCATGTAGTCGAAGCCGTGAGGTGCCTGACGGGGCATGTAGTGCATCTTGCCGACCAGAGCGGTCGAGTAGCCGGCCGCGCGGAGCGCGTGCGCCCACGTCCAGGCCCCCGGCCGGATCGCGACGACCTTGTCCGTTCGACGCTGCTGAGGCCAACGATGATGGTGCACGCCCGTCGTCAGGGACGCGCGGGACGGAACGCACGGCATCGAATTGCAGTACGCCGCATCGAAGGTGGTGCCGGAGGCCGCGAGACCATCGAGTTCCGGACTCTTCACCCGCCCGCCGCTCGCGTAGCCGATCGAATCCCAGCTTTGATCGTCGGTGATGACCAGAACGATATTCTGCGGCTTTGCCTCGGCTGGCTTCCGAGTACAGCCCGCCGGGAGTATCAATTGTGCGGCGGCCACGGCGCCCAACTGAAGTACCCCGCGACGGGACACATTTGGCGTGAAGGACAAACTCACCATGCAAGGATAGCACACGGCGCAGCGGCTCGTGGGATTCATGGCTGCGCGAGTGCTGTGCGAAAACCGCGGCCTCGGTAGCCTCTCGCACCCTTGGATCAGACATGATCTGTTCGCCGACATGCGAATCAAGGGTTTGCGGCCGGGCCTCAGAGCCTCTCGTCTTGCGTGCCTTGGCGGGCTCGCGCTCCTCGTAGGATGCGGCGACTCGGCTTCGACGGGAAGCGACAAACCGGCCGACTATCCGCGCGACGGAGCCCTCCGGCTGAACCACATCCAGGTGCTCGGATCGCACAACAGCTACCACATCCAACCGAAGCCCGACCTCTTCGCGGCGATCGAAGCGCTCGTCCCCCCGCTGGCCGCCGCGTGGGAGTACACGCATCTCCCGCTCGACCAGCAGTTCAGCGAGCAGGGCATCCGGCAGATCGAGATCGACGTCTTCGCGGACCCCGACGGCGGGCTCTACGCCAGCCGCGGCGCAACAGAACTCCTGACCGGCGACGGTGCCTCCGGCGTCCCCGATCTCGACGCCCCGGGCCTGAAGGTCCTGCACGTGCAGGACCTCGACTTCGAGAGCACGTTCTGGACGTTCGTGCAGGGCCTCGAGACGATCCGGCGCTGGTCCGAAGCCAACCCTACACACGCGCCGCTGACGATCCTGATCGAGGCCAAGGACGATACCATCGACGCACCATTCGACACCGTGATTCCGATCCCGTTCGACGGAGCGCAACTCGGTGTGATCGACGACGAGATCTGGAGCGTCTTCGAACCCGGACACGTCATCACACCGGACGAGGTTCGCGGAGACCACGCAACGCTCGAGCAGGCAATTCTTCAGGACGGCTGGCCGACGCTCGGTGATTCGCGGGGGCGAGTCCTTTTCGCCCTCGACAACGGAGGCGGCGTGAAGGAAGCCTACGTCGACGGCCACCCGTCCCTGCGCGGACGCGTGCTCTTCGTGAGCGCCGAGCCCGGGGAGGACGAAGCCGCCTTCGTGAAGTTGAACGACCCAATCGGCTCCTTCGACCGGATCCAGGAGCTCGTCGGCATGGGCTTCATCGTGCGAACCCGCGCCGACGGCGACACCGAGGAGGCACGGACCGGAGATACGACGAAACGTGACGCAGCGATCGAAAGTGGCGCGCAGCTCGTCAGTAGCGACTACCCGGTCGCCAACCTCGACTTCGGCACCGGCTACTTCGTCGAGATCCCGGGCGGGACGCCGGGGCGCTGCAACCCCCTCAGCGCTCCCGCCGCGTGCGACGCCGGAGACATCGAGCATCCTGCCGCGCCGTAGCCCCTACGACGCATTCCCCACCCATCACCCCGAACCCGAAGGAGACACCCCCGTGGGACGTTGGTCACGAAACGAGCTCGAAGACGCATTCGACAACTTCCAGAAGACCGCCCTGGTCGCCGGCACGTCCGGTGACTGGCGTCCGTGGGCCGACCTGTTCACCGAGGACGCGACCTACATCGAGCACGCGTACGGAACCCTCGGCGGACGAGAGGCGATCTACGAATGGATCCAACCTCTGATGTCGAAGCCGGAGAACCGCGTCATGCAGTTCTTCCCAGTCGAGTGGCACATCATCGACGAGGAGCGCGGCTGGATCGTATGCCAGGTCTGGAACCGCATGGTCGACCCCGGCGACGGAAGCCTCCACCAAGCGTACAACTTCACGCTACTGAAGTACGCCGGCAACATGAAGTTCTCCTTCGAGGAGGACATCTACAACCCAGCGCACTTCCAGAGCATGCGCGCGGACTGGACGGACCAAAAGGCCAAGCTCGAGTCGAAATGACGGCGCGGCACTAATGCCGCATCGCCTCGAGGCACTTGGGACAGATCCCGTGCGAGAGCTGCGAGAGCGGGAACCTCTCGAAGAGTTCGAGCGCGGGGAGCGGCTCCTCCCGCAACGTCACGGAGTCGATGGCCAGGGACCAATCGGGGACTGGACGAATCCTGAGTTCCATAAAGCGCCGCACCATGGGTCCATCGCATCGAAACGGGATGACGGCGGGAGACTGCGTCTGGCGGACTCGCCGGAACAGGCCCTGATACAGCTGGCACGCCTCATCGCCGGCGATGTGGTCCCACAGTCACGTCCCGAGGACCGATGCAGCCTTCAGCTTTGGCCTCTCGTTCTCTCGCGCGAACTCATCCCAGCTGCCATCGATGCGCGTCAAACGATCCCCGGCGTCGACCTCATACGACAACACTGTGCCGACAGCACCTTGCTCCATCGACTCCACCGTAGACCGAGCCAGGAACCAGGTAAAGGAGAGCGCTCCTTAGGCGCCGGCGTGCGGGTCCTCATCCGCGAGGATCCGGATTCCACGCGATACCAATCCTATGAAGATACGTGCATCGACAGCTCGAACAATGGGGGGTTCAGGCGGTGCGCTTTTCCCACTCACTACGTATGAACGCGAGGCCGTCGCGGGCGACCTGCTCCTCGCTCTCGAACATCCGCCGCCAGATCTTGGTCGCCGCCGCGATCCCGGGCAACGCCTGGCCGAACGACTCGATCACCATCCACCCGTCGTAGTCGATCTCCTTCAGCGCATCGAAGGTCTCCGCCCAGCGGACCTGTCCTTGGCCCGGCGTTCCGCGATCGTTCTCGGAGATGTGTACGTGACGGATCTCACGAGCGGCTCCAGTGATCGCTTTGCGGACGTCCTTCTCCTCGATGTTCGCGTGGAACGTATCGTAGTGGACACCCACGCTCGGGTGATCGATGTCACGGACGAAGCGCGCCGTATCCTCGGCGCAGTTCAGAAGATAGATCTCGAAGCGGTTCAGGAACTCGAAGACGAGCGTGATCCCGGCCTCGGCCGCGTACTCCGCGGATGCCCGCATGCACTCGACGCTGCGCTTCCACTCCTCAGCAGTCGGCGGACTGCCGCTGAACTGGCCGATCGCGGCGTAGAGCGGTCCGCCGATGAGCTTGGCTCCGGCGGCGTCCGCGCAATCGATCGTCTTCTTCGTCGCATCGAGGGCGGCGCGCCTGACGGCCGGGTCCGGACTGATCGGATCATCCTCCGCGTTTCGGACGGCGGTGACCGTCCGCTCGAACCCGAGATCATCCAAATGGCGCCCGAGACGGGCGAACTGTTCCGGCTCACCACCGAAGATCGGGAGCTCCAGCCCATCGAATCCCATCTCGCGAAGGCGACCGTACAGCGGCAGGAACTGCTCGTCAGCCGGATCATCCGTCCAGAGCAGGAGGTTCATTCCGTATTTCATTCGTGGGCTCCCTAGATCGCGCCGGACTTCATCTCGTCGGTCGCGTACGCACAAGCTCTTGCCGTCAAAGCCATATAGGTCAGGGACGGGTTCTGGCAGGCCGA
This sequence comes from Candidatus Binatia bacterium, assembly GCA_029243485.1. NCBI lineage: Bacteria > Candidatus Binatota > Binatia (SeqCode) > Binatia bacterium. The sequence goes on from JAQWRY010000052.1 coordinate 36,006, forward strand.
GGACGTCATACCCGATCCGTCGGTCACGAAGAGATTCGGCACGTCATGCGCCTGGTTATGCGCATTGAGAACAGACGTCTTGGGATCCCGCCCCATGCGCGCGGTCCCCATCTCATGGATGCCGTCGCCACCCGGACTCATGTCCGCCATTTTCATGAGAACGGCGCCGCCACTCGCCTGGATCATCGCGGCGGCTTCCGTCGCCGCGTCCTCGCGCATCTTCTTCGCATTTTCGTCGAAGGCAAAGCTCACCTTCACCTGCGGAATCCCGAACCGGTCCACCTTGGACCCGTCCAGCGTGACCTGATTGTTCTCATCCGGCAGACATTCGCCGAAGCCCGAGAGTGCGAACATCCAGGGGCCCGGCTTGCGCAGCGCGTTCTTCAGATCCTTGCCGAACCCGGGGGTCATGTTGCCCATCGACCAACCCGTGCGCATTGCGCGGCCCTGGTACCCGTACCCGCGAAGGAACGGCGCCTTCGATGCGTCATCGCCCAGGTTCTTGAAACGAGCGACGTACACGCCGTTCGGACGATTCCCAAACGTTTCCTTCTGATCGAAGCCTGGCATGATGCCGATGGCAGACAACCCGAGGTGGTGGTCCATCAGATACTTACCGAGAACACCACTCGAGTTCGCGAGACCGTTGGGCATCTGCTCAGACTTGGAGTTAAGCAGGACCTGCGTCGAACCGATCGTCGAGGCGCACACGAAGATGACGCGTGCGGAGATCGTCTCCTTCTCTCCCGTCTTCGCGTCGATCACTCGGACCCCGGTCGCGCGTTTCGCGGCCGGGTCGTAGTCGATTCCTTCGACGACCGTGTCGGTCCGAACCGTGAGGCGCCCCGTCGCCTCGGCGGCAGGCAACGTCGAACTCTGCGTGCTGAAGTACGAGCCCGTCGAGCAGCCCATGTGGCAGGGGCCGCAGTAGTGGCAGGCCGCGCGGCCGTTCAGAGGCTCGGTCAGAACCGCCGTCCGCCCGATCGTCAGAACACGACCTGGGAACTTCTCGGCGATCTTCTCTCGCGCGTGCGCCTCGACGCAGTTCAGCTCCATCGGCTTCTGGAACTGCCCGTCGGGAAGGTGTGGCAGCCCCTCGGCCTGACCGCTCACACCGATGAACTTCTCGACGTGGTCGTACCAGGGCTCGACGTCGGCGTAGCGGATCGGCCAGTCGACACCGTGCCCGTCCTTGGCGTTCGCTTCGAAGTCGAGATCACTCCAGCGATAGACTTGGCGGCCCCAAAGGAGAGAGCGCCCGCCTAGCCCGCCCCCGCGATACCAGTGGAACGGCCGCTCCGGGTCCGAGACATACGGGTTCTCCTTCTCGTTCGTCCAGAAGTGAACATTGCCTTCCTTAAACGAATAGTTCGCGCTCGCCATCGGATAGTCCGACTCGAACTTCTTGCGATCCCCCTGTCCTCGGAACTTCTCCTCCCAGGGATTCTCGTGCTCGCCCGTGTAGTCCCGACTGTGCTCGATCGGGCGCCCGCGCTCGAGCATGAGAACGGTGAGCCCACGCTCCGTGAGCTCTTTCGCGGCCCAGCCGCCCGTCACACCCGAACCAATTACGACGGCATCGAACTTGGCGTCCACGATCAGAACCCTACGACCCAAACGCGGCCATTAGCTCCCGCCGCGACGCAGGCGTCGAACCGTCCTGGGGTCGGGTTGAACTCCAACTCCTGCGTGCCGCCGATCTTAGAGGTGTAGTAGCCGACGATCGTCAACTGTTTCAGCGCCGGGAAGAATGCCGGAGCCGGCGCCTTCTTCTGGAATGCGACGAGGGGATTGATGCCCTTGGCCGCCATCTCCGCCTGACCTTCTTTCTCGAGCTGCTTCAACACCTCGACCTGGTCCGCCTCGGGCGACTCGACGAACGTCTTGCCCGTCCGCTCGTTCGCGACGACGTCGATTCGCGCCAGCCCCGCCATGAACTCCGCCCGCTCGTCGTCGTAGTACCAATCGACCAGCATCATCTCGATAAAGTCGGCCACGCCCGCGTCACGCGCACCCGGCGTGTCGGTCGTGGGGAGGATGAGCTCCGTCGCGGTTGCGACGGTCTCCTTCTGCTCCGGCGTAAAGAGGGGCGACGAAGCGTTGCCGACAGCGGCGTCGGCCCGACTCAGAAACGAAACACAGGGCGCAGCAACAGCACCCCCGAACAGGGCCGTGAGACCTGCGAGGAAGTCACGTCTTTCCATGGGATTCCTTAGAAGCGGTAGCTGAGTTCACCACCGAAGGTGCGCGGCGGTGCGTAGTAACGAGTCGATGCACCGAAGACCGAGTCCAACGGCTGAACCGAGTTGAAGTACTCTTCACCAATCAGGTTCCGGGCCCAGAGCGCAACCTGCGCATGATCGTCGAAGAACCCGTACGAGAGGCGCGCGTTTAGGAGGTTCACACCGCGCTGTTGCAGCAGCACTTGCTCACCCGCGTACTCGATCAGGCTCTGATACGACCAGTCCAGACGCGGCGTGAGCCATCCGTCCATCCCTTCCACACCGGTCTCGATGGGGAACGATTACTAGACGGACAAGAACGTCTGGAGCCGGGAGACGTTGCTGAAGCGATCACCGCTGAAGTCCTGCGCGGCAACCTGTGCCCGAACGGTGCGGTCCTCAAACCTTCCGCCGCCACACCGGAACTGATGCAGCACCGCGGCCGCGCCGTCGTCTTCGAAAACATCGACGCGCTACAAAGCGCGCATCGATTCTCCCGACCTCGACGTCGAGCCAGACGACATCCTCCTCTTGAAGAACTGCGGACCGAAGAAATACCCGGGCTTTCCCGAAGTCGGCAACATGTCCCTCCCGAAGAAGCTGCTCGAACGCGGCGTGAAGGACATGGTCCGGATCTCCGATGCGCGGATGAGCGGAACAGCCTACGGCACGGTCGTCCTTCATGCCGCGCCCGAAGCCGCTGCCGGCGGAACACTCGCCCTGGTCCAGAACGGCGACTTCGTCGAGCTCGACGTGGCCGGCCGACGACTCCACCTCGATGTGGCGGACGAGGAATTGGCGCAGCGCCGGGCGAACTGGGAGCCACCGCCGACCCGCAGCGAACGCGGCTACGCACGCCTCTTTTACGACCACGTCATGCAGGCCGATCGCGGGGTCGACTTCGACTTCCTCGTCGGAAAGAGCGGGGCCGAGGTGCCGCGCGAGTCGCACTGAGAGAGCGGCGGCGCGCTACTTCCGCCGGGGGCGCGCGCGGGCTCGAGTGCGCCCCCCCTTTGCCTTGGTAGAGAGGACGTTCTCGACGTCCTGCCAATTTTCATCAATCAACTTCTCAGCGGCGCGGCGCGCGCGCGGCGCAGCCCGATCCGCTATGGCCTCGGCAATCTCGCGATGCTGCCCGATGGACGCCGCGTACGCGCCAGGCCGACGCATCGCGATCTCGAAGTCCGCGCGCAGAAGCGCCGAAATCACATTCTGGAAGGACCCGAGAACGCTGTTGTGAGCGGAGGTGAGCAGAACCCGGTGGAATTCGAGGTCCGCCTCGAGCGACTTCTGGGGATCCTCGACGCTGTCCTCCATACCCTCGACGGCCGCCAGAAGATCGGCGGCCTCGCGCCGGGTCGCCCGGGACGCGGCGAACTCCGCCGCCGCCGGTTCGAAGAGGCGGCGGACCTCGGTGAGATCCCGCAGCATCGGCTCGAACGACTTCGGCGAGCGCGCGGTCCAGGCGATGACGTCCGGGTCGAGTAGATTCCAATCGGACCGCGGGCGCACACGCGTCCCGACTCGCGGCCCCGTTCGTAGGAGACTCTTGCCGGCCAACACCTTGACAGCTTCGCGCACGACGTTCCGGCCGACATCGAGCTCTTCGCAAAGCGCGCTCTCGATCGGCAGGGGGACTCCCTCGTCGTAATCGCCGCGGGTGATCCGTGTCCCCAGCTCCTCCACGGCAATCTCCAGCAGCCCCGAGCGACGAGGCCGGGCGGTCGATCGCTTCTTGGAACCGGGCTTCTTCGTGGCGCCTCGAATCATGGGATGAAAGCCACACTAGACGGGGGTGAATCTCGCAGCAAGCGCGCCCGAGTTTCACGTGTGTGGTGACGCACCGGTCGCGATGGCACCGACCGAGCGCTAGCCTCTTCGAGTGACCACGACGCCACTCGTCTCCCCAGGCACCCCCCCGGCGACCGAGCCGCGCGAGAACGTCGTACCGTCGCTGCGCCCCTTTCGTCCCGGCTTCTGGTTCGGCGGATTCAACGGCGTCACCTGGATGATCTCGCTCGGCACACCCATGGTGCTGCTCGCACAGCACCTCGGCGCCAGCGCGTTTCAGGTCGGGCTCGCCTCCTCGTTCGTGTTCCTTCTCCTTCCGATCCAGATCGTCGCGACCGCCGCGCTCCCGTCCTTGGGGTTCAAGCGACAGATGGTCCTCGCCTGGCTCGTCCGGACCGTCTTCCTTGTCATTCCGCTGGGCCTCGTGTGGGTCGAATTCGACGCGCCGCAACCGTGGATGCCCGCTCTCTTAGTCACCAGCGTCTTCGGCTTCTGCGTGTGCCGCGCGTTCGGAACCGCGGCGCATCTCCCCTGGATGGCAGCAATTCTTCCTTTGGAGTTGCGGGGAAAGTTCTTCGCGACCGATCAGGCGATCACGAGCGTCGTGGGCGTCGGCACCTTGCTCACCTGCGCCGCCTTGTTCGCGAGTCTCTCGGCCCGCACGGCGTTCGGCATCGTCTACCTCGCCGCCGCGATGGGCGCCGTGCTCGCGGTTTGGAACCTCAGTCGGCTTCCCTCGGCGCCCGCGCCTGCGGCTTTGCCGCTGCGGGCGATGGCGGGCCACGCCCTCGAACTGTGCATGTCGCCCGGACGCTTCCGTCACTATCTGCTGCTGATGCTGACGGGGTCCTTCGTCACGTCTTCACTCGTGGCCTTCACCGTCTACTATCTGAAGACCGTCCGAGGCCTCCCTTCGAGCGAAATCCTGCTGTTCACGGCGGCTCAGTTCGGAGGTCAGATCTTCGGAACCGCGAGCATCCGTCACCAGATCGACCACGTACCCCTTCGACGCTTCTTCCAGATCGCCGTGGCCATGGTCGCGGTGGTCGATCTCTTCTGGCTCGCTCTTCTCAACGGGGTCGACGGTCTCGTGCCGTGGCTCGGCGTCGCCTACTTCATCTTCGGGATGGGCGTAGCCATGACGAACGTCACGCACGCGACGTACCTCCCCGAGCTCTCTCCGGAGAAGGACCGTCCAATCACCATCGCCGTCTTCACAGCGGCGCTCGGACTCTTGGCGGGCCTCGCTCCGATGCTCTGGGGACTCGCTCTCAAGAACAGCGGGCCCGTGCCCGGGATGAACGTCGATCACTTTTTGCTGTTCTTCGGCGTCGGGATCACACTGAGCCTTAGTCTCCTCGTTCTGTTCTCCCGACTGCCCGACCTACGCCCGTCCCTCGGACCCGGACGAACCTAAAGAACGCGCTCGCACCGCCGTACGCATGTGCGTGATCTCCCATCTCGACCGGGAGCCTTGACCGCGAACGAAGCGCACGATGCCACGTACCGAGATCGGCTTGACCTGCAGGCCCTCCTCGCTGTGTAATCGGCGAACTCTCTCAACCGGAGGTCCACTCCATGAGATCCACCGCCCTGATTGTCGCTATCACGCTCCTGACCGTGGTCCCACAGGTGGGCGCACAGCCACCTCCAGGCCCAAGCGGCTACGTCGAGAACATCGAGGAAGCGGGTGCGGTGGGCGGAGTCACCGGAGAAACCGACGCCCAGCAAGCGCAGGCAGAGGCCATTCAAGAGTCCGGCTCGGCCCGCGGGATTTCGCGCAGCCAGGCCGGAGTCATCGAAGAGATCGTCGTGCAGGCGCGAAAACGTGCCGAGTTGCTCGAGGACACGCCCGTCTCGGTCACCGCACTCAGCGAGAACACCCTGCGGCAGGCGGGCGTCACTCGACTCGACGACATCCAGACTCTGGTCCCGAATCTAAAATTCCAAGCCGGTACGGAGGGGATGTCCGCGAACATCGTGATTCGCGGCGTGGGCACGCCCCAGTCGGCTGCGATCGCCTTCGATCCCGGGGTCGGGATCTACATCGACGGCGTCTTCCTACCCCGGACGATCGGCACCCTCGTCGATGTCGTCAACATCGAGCAGATCGAGGTACTCCGTGGCCCCCAGGGAACTTTGTTCGGCAAGAATACCGTCGGCGGGGCGATCAACATCACGACCGTGAAGCCGAAGGACGAGATCGAGGGATTCGCGCTCGTGCGTCCCAGCAACTTCGGTGGGCTGTTCACCCAAGCGATGGTCAACCTGCCGATCGTGCCCGGCACGGTCCTCGGCCGCTTTGCAATGTCGTCCACGAACAGCGCCGGATACAACACGAACACCTTCCAGGACGTGAAGTACAGCAACCGGAACTCGCTGACCTTCCTTGGAACGATCCGACTCCTGCCCGTCGAGGATCTGGTGATCGATCTCTCCGGCACGTGGTCGCGCGACCACAACGCCGGGCGCGGCGGCGACTGCGTCTACGTACAGGACACCGCTCTCGGAGGGCTCGTCCCCGGGCTGAAGAAGGCCTGCGAAGCGACTCGGCCCTTCGAGAATTCCTCGAACATTGCCCAGATCGCCGACGTAGAGAGCTACGGCATGTGGGGCACCGCCACCTACGATGTCGGCGACGTGGGACCGGCCGAGAACGTCGTCGTAAAGTCCATCACGTCTTGGCGCCAGCAGATCCCGCGGCTTCGCGTCGACGTCGATCAGACCAGCGCGAACGCCTTGTGGCGTTCGAGCGTCGGTGGCGACAACCCGAGCGACGGCACGCCTGGGTTCCAGCAGCAGATCAGCACCGAACTACAGATCAACGCCGACGCCTGGGACGATCGCCTCCACTTCGTGAGCGGCTACTTCGCCTTCTGGGAGAAGGGTCTCGATTCCCAGGTCCTCGCGGTCGTCCCAACGAGTCTCGTCGTCGAGAACATTCGCACCATCGACAACTGGAACTGGGCGCTCTACACGCAGGCAACCATCGACGCAACGGACTGGCTCAGCATCACGGGCGGGGTGCGGTATACCGAGGAAAAGAAGGGCCTGGCCGCCAAGAACCTAACGCCGGGAGCGACCGTTCCCACCGTCGACATCTCCGACTCCGTGATTTTCTCTGCGTGGACACCGATGGCCAGCGTGGCGGCGTTCGCACCCGACTCCTGGCTCGACGCCGCGAATCTCGATCACCTGATGACGTACTTCACGTACTCCCGCGGGTTTCGGGGCGGCGGCTTCAACGGGGTGATCAACCCGATCCTCGAATCGCTGGAGCAGTTCCAACCGGAATTCTTGAACTCGTTTGAGATCGGCTTCAAGACCGTCGGACTCGAGCAGCGCGCAACCCTGAACGTCTCTCTCTTCTACGGAAACTACACCGACATTCAGGTGACCACGCAGCGCGAAGCGGGCGATATCGACGGCGACGGCATCATCGACATCGACCAGGTCACCGAGAATGCGGCCAAGGCAACCCAGAAGGGCGCGGAGATCGAGATCCTGACCCTGCCGTTCGACGGTCTGCAGATCAACGGATCGGTCGGACTGCTCTACACCGAGTACGATGAGTTCCTGTCGTTCAGCGCCGTCACCGGAAACCCGCTCTCACGGGCGGGAGAGTCGTTCAACAACGCGCCGAAGCTTCAATCCCACATCGCCGCACAGTACTCGTTCGCCGTCCCTATCGAGGGCCCGATGGGCGGTTGGCTCACCCCGCGACTCGAGTGGTTCTACCAGACTGAATTCCACGCACTCGGCCCCGAACTCGCCCCCGCGAACCAGCGCGGCTACAACCTACTGCATGCGCGGCTCTCGTATGAGTTCATGGACGATCGAGCGCAGGTAGCGCTGTGGGGCAAGAACCTCCTCGACGTCGCCTACACGGACATCGTATCTCCTGTCGCTAGCAGCTTCGGATACGCCGTTCGGTACTACGAAGCCCCACGCACCTATGGAGTGGAGATCGCATACTCGTTCTGAGCGTCCCTACTCAGCCCTTTCGCTCGTTCGCCGACGGTAGTGCCTTCTGCGAGTCGTCTGCCTCCCAGATCTCGGCGTCGTGCGGAAGATGTCGCCGTAGTGGACCGTTACGTCACCCGGTTCCGTCTCGATGCGAACGATGGGCTGGGCCTCATCTTCGCCCCACGCCATCGGATGATTAGAGTGACGATGCGAACGAGCGAGCACGTATAGCTCTCTGTTCTCAGCGTTCGCGTGATCGAGTTGGACCCCCACCTGCATGAGCGGTCACATCACGGGATGACCCCCGAGTTCGTCGTCCTGATGCCACTGGAGATCGAGCAGGGGCTCGAAGGGCACGTCCGCGCGCTGGTCCGCGCGTCATGCTGTTCGCGACTCTGTCCGGGATGGCGAAGCAGGCACGGTACGGCCTCGTGAAGCCGCGACTGGCCCGCTCCCAGCTCGACGTCCTTTGCGAGGCGATCCTGCGCGGCGCATGAAGCCTCGAGGCTAGCCCTCCAGCACTTCCACGAGCTCCAGGATCGTCCCGTCAGGGTCCTTGAAACAGACGAAACGCGTCCCCGCGGCTCCGAGCGCGGCGACCGTTGCGGGCGGGCCGATGAACTCGACGTCCATCTTCTTCAGCTCCGCCATATCCGCTTCGAGATCCGTGGAGTGGAGCGCAATTCGCGCGATCCCGAGCCGTGCGATGTCCGGATACGGCGGCGTGTGGTCGCGCGGCGCCTGCCACTCGAGCAGGTCGATGAGCGTCGATTCGCCCGGGAGCGCCATGAGCGCGCCGCGGATCTTGTACTCGGTGAGGCCGCAGGCGGCCGCGATCTCGTCCGTGCCCTCCTCGGGGACCTCCCAGACGACCTGGAAGCCGAGCGCCTCGTAGAACGCGCGGGACCGGGTGAAGTCCGTACAATTCACGGCCAGATGAAAGACGGCTTTGATGTTCATGCGCTCCGAGTATCGCAACTCGAACCAGAGCGCACCCCGGGCGACCGACCCTCCGGGTGCGACGCCGCTCAGCCGGCCGATGTCCTCGCGGCACCGATCACCTTCATTGTGCTCGGATCCCGCACGAAGGCAGTCACCCGCACGCGCGCGTGCTGCAGATCACGCCCTTCGTTCTCCCCGCGCGGCACGTGGTTTCCGGAGGCACGCCGGGTGAGAGCGACCCATCGCCTCACCTCGTCGGGCGCATAGCTCTGCTGGCGTTCCGAGAACTGTCGATCGCTGAACGGGTCGTTCCAGCCGAGCCGATTCCAATAGTCGCCGTGCATCGAGAGCGGATAGACGGGAAGGTCCTTGGCCTCCGCAACGGAACTCAGGCAGCACCGTCGTCGAGCCGGCAGACGTCCCCGTCGCGAACGAGCCGTCCCGCCGTGGCGCCCGAAAAGTGAGTTCCGATCACGAGCGTCGGCGTATCCGCGTACCGTGCCATGAAGTCGAGGCGGGTCGTCTCGGCAAGCGTGGGATCGCTGTCCGCCGCGTTCTTCCACTTCGGCCGCGCGAACTGGACCGGATGGTGGACGAGATCGCCCGTGATGACGGCATCTTCGCCGCGCGAGTGGATCCGCACCGACACGTGACCGGGGCTGTGTCCGGGCGTTGGCTCGAACCGGATGCCCTCGGCGACCTCGTGCTCCATGTCGACCAGGTCGACGAGATCGGCGTCGAACAGCGGCTGCAAGGAATCCCCGACCGTCACCTGCATCTGGTCGATGTCGGTCTTCGACCAATGCTCCCATTCCCGGCGCGTCATGAGAGTCCGCGCGTTCGTGAACGTCGGCACCCACCGATCGCCGTCGAGGCGCGTGTTCCAGCCGACGTGGTCGGTGTGGAGATGCGTGCAAACCACCGTGTCGATCTGGTCCAGCGGAAAGCCGGCGGCTTCGAAGTCCGCGAGGAACGGCCCTTGGCGCATGTGCCACATCTTGAACGGCAGGCGCGCCTTGTCGTTGCCGACACACGTGTCGACGACGATGCGACGCTCCCCGACTTCGAGAATCAGGGAATGAACGCTCCCCACCGCCTCACCACGCGCATCGAGATACGGCGTGAGCCAGTCGATCTGCGCGAGATTCTCACGGGTCGCATCCGGAAGCAGAAATCCGATCCCCGGTGCCTCGAACTCCTGGACGCGCGTGATTCGAACGTCCCCGACCTGCCAACGTAAGAGGTCCGCCACGATCAGTCCTCCTCTCGGGCGGGTCCGTAGACCTCCCGAATCGATTCGCCCGCGTCGAACCGCGCTTGCGTGCGTTCCATGAGAGCGATGGCGTCCGGCGTCGATGCGATCTTTTGAAACTCGACCTGCTCGTTGCGCAGCGCTTCGGTCAGAGGCTTGTCGTCGTTGTCGTTCAGAATTCGCTTCAGGGCGGCGAGGGCCGCCGCCGGACGACCGGCCAGCCGTTCGGCCCAGTCGAGAGCCGCCTTCACCGCACCCCCCTCGGGCACCACGCGGTTCACGCCGCCGAGCTCGTAGATGCGGCGTGCCGGCATCGGCGCACCGTCGAGTACCATCTCGGCCGCGACCGTTCGCCCGACGAGACGCATCAGCCGACTCGTCCCGCCGATCCCCGTGGTCAACCCGAGCAGGACCTCGGGTTGGCTGAACGTTGCTTGCTCTTCCGCCACGCGGAGGTCGCACGCCCAGCCGAGTTCGGCCCCACCGCCGGCGCACGAGCCGGATACGGCCGCGATGGTCACGACCTCGGGGGCCGCCAGTTCGCTGAGCGTTCGGAACCATCCTTCCGCCGGACCACTCGTCGGCTTTTTCGTGATCATGTCGCAGATGTCGCGGAGCCAGGCGTGCTCGAACCAATGCCCGGCGAATGCGGAAGACAGAACCGAGACGCGCACCCCGCTTTCGCGCGCTTCCTGAAGTGCGTCGGCGAGGCCGTTCACGGCCTCCCAGGAAACGAATCCGCCGATGTCGGCGGTGTTCATCTCAATCAATGCCACTCCCTCGCGGGGGCGGCTCAGCTGGACTCGGTTCGACATGACGTCCCTCCTCGGCTCTCGAAGTAACCCACGCATGCAGCAACTACCATGGTCGGCGACCGCCGGGGTCGGTATACGATCTGATTATGGATCTCGAGCTCGAGGGAAAACGCGTCATCGTCACCGGCGGCAGTAAGGGAATCGGCCGCGCCATCACCGAACGGTTCTTGCGCGAAGGCGCTCGGGTCGCGATCTGCGCACGGAAGGAAGACGTCCTTTCGGCCGCAGCGGAAGAGATGGCGGCCCTCGGCGAGATCCATCATCGCGCCGCCCACATGGGGAAACCCGACGAGCCGGCCGAGTTCGCGAACTGGGCGGCCGAACGGCTCGGCGGCCTCGACATCGTGGTCTCCAACGTGAGCGCCATGAACACCGACTTTCGCCGCTGCGTCGAGGTCGACATCATGGGAGCGCAGTCGTTGCTCCGCACGTCGCTCGACCACATGGAGGCAAACGCCGGTGCGAACCTGATCTGCATCGCCTCACGAGCCGCGTCGGTCGGAATCCCCTTTCTGCAGTCCTACGCGGCCGTCAAGGCGGCGACGGTGAGCATGGTCAAATCGCTCGCGCTCGAACTCGCCGGCCGAGGCATCCGTGCGAACGTCGTCTCGCCGGGCGATATCAAGTTCGAAGGCGGCGTCTGGGGACGCGCTGAAACCGAGGACCCCAAGCTCTACAAATCTATCCTCCGCGAGAACCCGATGGGTCGACTCGGGCGCCCCGAGGAGATCGCCGACGTCGTGGCCTTCATCGCGAGCGAGCGCGCGAGCTTCGTGTCCGGCGCGCACCTCCTCGTCGACGGCGCCGCGACCCGGAGCCTGCAACTCTAGTGCAGTGCCCGATGGCCGGAATGGAGGGGCTCCCGGCCTAGGCCTTGTAGAAGCTCTTTCCTGCCCCCACGATCCCGACGGACGGAAGTTTCACAGAGTTCGAAGGATCCCGGACCGCCCGGCCGATGACCTTGGCCACGGACCCCTCGGCGCGAACCAACTCGAGCGCCTTGTCTGCCGCGTCTTCGGGAAGGACGATGCAGAAGCCGATACCCATGTTGAACGTGGCGTACATCTCGGCGTTGTCGAGCTTCGCGCGCTCGGCGATCAGCTCGTACAGAAGCGGCGGCTCGAGGAGGTCGTCGAACTCGAAGCCGATGTCCTGCGCATCGATCCGCAGGAGGTTCAGGAGCCCGTCTCCAGTGATGTGGGCCAGCGCCCGCACCGGAAGCCCGGCATCGAGAAGGGCCATCACCTCGCGCACATAGATCCGTGTCGGGACGAGCAGTTCTTCGCCGACACTGCGGCCGCCGAGTACCCCGGGGCGCTCGGAGTACGCCTCGGCCCCGTGCCCGTTCGCCAGCACTTTCCTCGCGAGGGTGAGCCCGTTCGAGTGGATGCCCGAGGCGGCGAGGCCGATCACGACATCACCCGGTGCGACGTCGCGCCCTACGATCAGCTTGTCCATCGAGACGACGCCGACGGCGGTCGCCACCACGTCGAAGCTCTCACGCCCGTCGGGCTCGTGCGGGCGGAGGAGGTCCTTCACCTGCGCGATCTCGCCACCGGGAATGCTAATCCTCGCCTGCCGCGCGCCTTCGACCAGCCCTTGCGATAGCTGGTCCAAGAGCTCCGCGTCCGTACCGGGGACCGCAATGTAGTCCACCAGGGCGATCGGCTCGGCGCCGACGCACAGGACGTCGTTCACGTTCATGGCGATGAGGTCAATTCCGACGGTGTCGTATCGGCGCAGCGCGTGGGCGACCAGGATTTTGGTACCGACACCGTCGGTACCAATCGCCAGCCCCATGCCACCCCCCAGGTCGAGCACGTTGGCAAAGAACCCGTTGGGAAGCGCCGGCTTGCCGCGCCGCGGAAACGAGTTTGTCTCGGCCAGGCGGGCAACGAGCTTGCCCAGCCCCCCCTCGAGACCGACCACGTCCACTCCCGATTCCGCGTAACTCTTCACCTCGTCCGAACTCACCCGATCACCTCCTGGTCCCGAAGCTTCTGGATCTCAGCCGATCCGAGCCCGAGCAGTTCGGACAGTACCGAATCCGCGTGCTCTCCGCAGAGCGGCCCCGGAGCGGCTACTCGGCCCGGGCTCCGACCCGACAAGAACGGAATTCCGTCGAACACGTGCTCCTCCTCGCCTTCCGCGGCCGCCGTTTCGAAATAGCCCCGTGCCGCCAGCTGCGGATCCGCCGCGAGGTCGGCTCCATTCGCGACGAGGGCCGCCTCGACGCCCGCCTCCTGGAGTCGGGTCTCGGCGTCTTCTGCGCGTAGTCGGCGAGTCCAGCCCGAGAGACGCGCATCGATCTCCTGCCGCCTCGCCTGACGCTGGGCGAGCTCGGACCACTCCTGGGCGACCGCCCAGACCTCGCCGTCACGCGCCAGGACTGCGGCGAGACGTCCCCACATCGCGTCATCGGCGATCGAGAGAGCGAGCCATCGATCGTCATCCGCGCCGTCGGAGGCACAGCGATAGATTCCCTGCGGCGTGCGCGCGCCTTCCTGGGAACCGTTTGCAGGTGCCTCCACCTCGCGTCCGGCAAGCAAGTCCAGAACGCTGGGGCCGAGGAGAGCCACGAGGTTCTCGAACTGCGACAGGTCGACGACCTGTCCCTCCCCAGTCCGGTTTCGATGCCGAAGCGCGGCCAGCGTCGCGAACGCACCCATTAGCCCAGCCGCCATGTCGGACCAGGAATAGCCCCAACCCGCCGCCGCGCCTCCCTCGGTTCGCATCAGATGTGGGTACCCGACGAGCGCTTGCAGGGTTGGGCCGTAGCTCACCTGATCTCGCGCCGGTCCGTCGAGGCCGAACCCGGTCAGACGCACGGCGATCGCGTCGATGCGGCGCCGCTGCAGCGAGTCGTAGTCGAGACCCCACCCCTGCATCACACGCGCCGAGAAGTTATCGATCACGACGTCGGCCTCGGCCGCGAGACGCTGCGCCAAATGGCGGCCTGCTTCCGTCTCCATGTCGATCACGATGCTCTGCTTCCCGCGATTTAGGTTCCCGGTCAAACCACTGCGCCTCGTCCCGAAGTCCGAAGCATTGCGGCGCTCCACCTTCACGACGCGCGCACCCTGGTCCGCGAGAGTCCGCGTGGCGACCGGCCCGGCGACGACCCAGGTGAAGTCGAGAACCACGACGCCGTCGAGCGGTAGGTCCGACGAGTGCCCTTGGGGCGTCCGCCCCGCCGAGCCGACATGACCCCACTCCTGGAAGACGGCCTCGCAATCGGCGCCGGGCGCCGCGGGCAGACGGCCCGGCCCTTCCGATCGCGCCGAAAACCGGCAGGGAGCGCCGGGGAGCGCGACCGTCTCAGCCCCTACCCTCCGGACATCCACGAAGCCTCGCGCGGCCAACTGAGGCTCGGCCGCAAGAGTCTCAGGCCGACGCGCTTCTGCGAACGGGAGCCGACGAAGCTGCGCGCCCTCGCACACCTCCCGCGTTGACCGTGTCGCCAACCACGCGTCGAGCCCGCCAAAGATCGACTCGGCATGGGCCTTCCTCTCCGCAACGTCTTGCCAACGCGGATCCGTGAGCTCCCGCGCGTCAGCGCATTCACTCGCGACCCACTCGGAAAGCGTCGTCCAGTCCCCGAGGTGCGTGAGCAAGACCAGGCCGTCGAGAGCGGCTCCTATCCGGAAGGTGCGGCTCCAGTGCAGCGTTCCCTGCCGACGCTGCACGAGACCGGTCTGGCGATACAGCCCAGTCACGTGTTCCACCGCACCCGCCGTCGCCGCCTCGACGGAGAGATCGATGATCTGGCCTTCGCCCGTCCGGTCACGTGCGGCCAGGCCGACGAGAGCGGCGATCGCACCGACGATCCCGGTCGCCGTGTAGGCCGCCAGGCCGAAGGGCGCGAGGGGCGCCTCGTCCGGATGACCGTTCACAAAGACCATGCCCCCGCGCGCGGCGCAGATGAGATCCGAACCCCTCCAAGCCGCATGCGGACCCGTCAGACCGAAAGGCGTCACCCGAAGCACGACCGCACCCAGAGGCGCCGCATCCAGCGGATCCGGCGATCCCACCGGCAGCGCCGGCGCCATGGACCGCGCGTCCACGATCACGTCGGCGCTGCGCGCGAGCGTGCTCAGCGCGTCGAGGCCCGCATCCGACGCGAGATCGAGAACGACACTGCGCTTGCTGTGGTTCGCGTAAAGATGTGCGAGGCTCTCGCCCCCGCGCAATGGCTCGAGGCGACGAATCGGCGCGCCCCCGGGCGGCTCGACCCGAACCACGTCCGCGCCGCACTCCCCAAGGATCCGGGAGCACAACGCCCCGGCGTGATCCGAGAGATCGAGAACGCGCAGGCCCGAGAGCGGCATCGCGCCGGCCGGTGCTCTCAGCGCTCGCCGGGCCGCGAGAAGATCTCCCGCCCGTCTTCGGTGAGCTCGGAGATCCGCGAGATCCGATCGGCCAGATCCTCGACCGTCTCGCTTCGCGCGGAACCGAGGTCGATCAGGATCGCGTACAGCGAGAAGTTGCGCTTCTTCTTCGCGCGATGGAACTCCTCCCTCCATTCCGGGTCGACCGCGGACTCGCCATCGGTGATGAGAACGATGTCCGCCCGCTTCATCTCGCGACCAGAGATCTTGTCGACGGCCGCGTCGAGCGGCGCCATGAAGTCAGTGCCACCCCCGGAGAAGTGCTCGGCGAGGTCCATCGTCTCGTCGAGCGCTACCTGCCAGGCCGTACCCGGGTTCATGTCGAACTCCTTCAACGCCTTCGCATCCGCGAAGCAGACCACGTGACAACGGCGTCGCTGCCGGCGAGCGATCTCGACAAACGTGAGCGTCACCGCTTTCGACCAGATCTCCTTGTCACCCGACATCGACGAGCTCGTATCGAGGCACACCACGATCGGACCATGGCCGTGCGAGTCCACGCCCTTGAGCGAGTATGTGAGAAGTCCACCGTCTAGGAGACGTCGTTGGAAGTCACGCTTCAGAAGCGGATGCGTCAGCGCGACCAACTCGTGCGGCACCAAGCGAGCGATGTCGTCGAGGCTGCGGTGGCGGCCGACCTCGAACATCTCCTGATCGGCCCGATCGAGCACTTTCCGACGGACAGCAAGCGCGTTCTCCCGCATACGACCGAACACCTTCGCGAGCTTCTGCAGCTTCGGGTTGTCGGCCAGACGGCGGCCGAGGTCGATGCGCTGCCCCGCGTCGAGCTTTCCTCCGGCCCCGAGACCGCGCCCCCAACTCGAAAGCGCCTCGGGCAGGTCCTGCACCTTCGTTGCGGCCTGCGCGGCCGCCCCGAGGATGCTCTTCTCAAGCCGGTCCCGGACCCGCTCCAGGCCCTCTTCGACGTGTCGCTCCTTCTGCCTCTGCTGCGCCGCCGCAACTCGCGCGGCGCGCTTGGCGCTCGCGGCCGCACGGCGCATCGCGCTGGGATCACCCGAGCCCCCTTCACCCTCGGCACCGGGCTCACCTTCGGCTCCGGGTTCGCCGGATGCCGGCTCGCCCTCACCCGGCGGCGCCGCACCTTCGTCCGCAGCCGAGTCCAGTATCTCGATGTCTTCGGCGTCTCCTTCGACCTCGCCCGCCGGGACCGCGATCTCGTCGCCGGATTCGGTCTCCGCGGCCTCCTGCGCTTCCTGCGCAGAAGCGAGATCTTCGGCGACCTCCGACTGTTCCTCGGCGTCGCGGACCTTCTCCTCTTCCCGCGAGAGGCTCCAGAGATCCAAGAGGTCGCCGGCGGTGAGTACGCGATCCTCACGGAGAGCCTTCAAGAGCGATTCGCCGATCGACACGGTCGCTAGACCGGCATGCGCTTCGTCGAGAAGGGTCTTCGGCCGTAACGCCGGGTAGGCCTGTCCTTCGAGCAGTTCCGACACCACCTTGCGGTTGAGCGCGGTGCTCGGTGCGGTCGCCTGTGGATCGAACGAGACGACGTTGTACTTAAAGAGAGCGCAGAAGACGTCGTCGAGCAGTGCATCGAAATGCGGAACGAGCCGGCCGCCCTCGGCGTCGAGGTTCTTCCAGGCCACGGAGCCGGCACGCAGGCGCGCGATTGCGGCTCGATCGTACAGATCAGACTCGACGGTGTGAGCGTCGAGCCCGTCCGAGTCGTCGCTCACGCGCTCACGTCCCGCCCAGGCCTCGCCGAATCGCGTCGATCTCCGCACGCGCTTGCACCGCGCGCGGGACCTCCCGCCCGGCGGCGGTCGCGTCGCGCTCGAGATCGTCGAGTCGAACCAGAATGCGACGCAGCTTCGTCTCTACCTCGATGATGGCCTGCGTCTGCTCGTCCATGCTCTTCCACCCGCGACCAGCGTACTCCTTCAGCTCGAGCGCCTGGAAGAGAAGTTCCTGGACCTCCTCGTCGTGCCCGTGCACCAGCTTGCGGAGCGCCTCCCGGACGACCTCGCGCTCGGCGGGATCGTTCCACAAGACGTGCTCCAGAAACAGGACTTCCTCGTCACCCACCACGTCATGCCCGCGGAGAAGCGCGAGGCCGCGCAGCAGACCGAGGCTCTGGCGATAGCGGCGATCCGACGCGACCACCTCCTTCTCGCCGAGATCGCGACGGAGCTCGACGATGTGGCCGAGGACCGTCTCCGGAATCTCGATCGCGCGGGCCGCCTCCGCGAGAGTCGCGAGATCGCTCGCCGACAGCATCGTGCCGCCATGCGGTTCGTCCGCTCCCAGCATTCTGAGGAAGCGCCAATCCTCTTCGATGTAGTCGACGACGAACCGCACCAGGAACCGATCGTAGACGGCGGAGAGCTCGTCTTCCTCGGGAAGCTCGTTCGCGGCACCGAAGAGCGTGATCAGCGGGGTCTGAATGCGTTCGCTGCCATTGTCGAAACAGCGCTCGTTCAGGAGCGTGAGGAGCGCGTTCAGAATCGACGAGCTCGCCTTGAAGACCTCGTCGAGGAACGCGATGTGCGCCTCGGGCAGCTTGTTCGTCGTGACGCGCCGGTACTCGTCTCGCTCGAGTGCCTTCAGGCTGACCGCACCGAAGACCTCCTCGGGCGTCGTGAACTTGGTGAGAAGCCACTGAAAGTAGCGTGCGCCCTCGATCCGCCGACAGACCCCATCTGCCAACATCGACTTCGCGGTGCCCGGCGGCCCGACGAGAAGGACGTGTTGGCCGGCAAGCAGCGCCGCCAACGATCCTTCGACCACGGCGTTGCGTTCAATGAAGGCCTGACTCAGCTCGGCGGCAACCGCCTGGAGCTTCTCTCGCGCGGGTTCGACTCCTGGGTCCACACCCAAGGTCTAGCCTCCCCACCTCACGAGGTCACGCGCGCCAATCTCCGTCGAGGCCTCGATTCAGCGCGAATGCGGCGCTGATCAGACCGAGGTGCGTGAAGGCCTGCGGCGTGTTGCCGAGGTGCTCGCCGGAGGGACCGAGCTCTTCGGAGAAGATGCCGAGGTGGTTCGCGTACCCGAGCATCTTTTCGAAGAGGAGCCGCGCGCGGTCGAGCTGCCCGGAGCGCGCCAAGCACTCGACGTACCAGAAGGAGCACATGTTGAAGGTGCCCTCCTCCCCTTCCAGGCCGTCCGAGGCGCCGTGCCCGACTCTATACCGGTAGACGAGAGAGTCATCGACCAGCTCGTTGCCGACCGCCTCGAGCGTCGAGAGCCAACGGGGGTCGTTGGGCGAGATGAAGCGGACCATCGGCATCAACAAGCAGGCGGCGTCCAGCGTCTCGGCCCCTTTGTACTGGACGAAGGCCTGCTTCTTCTCACTCCAGAAGTTGGTCAGGATTTCCTCGTAGATCTCGTCGCGCACCTTGCGCCACCGCGCAATCGGCGCCGGCAGGGAACGCCGATCCGCAAGACGCAATCCCCGGTCCACGGCCACCCAGCAGAGGAGCCGCGAGTACAGGAACTCACGCTGACCGCCGCGCACCTCCCAGATGCCCTCGTCCTCCCGACGCCAGTTCTTGCAAACCCAGTCGATGAGACGGACGAGGTTCCTCCAGAGGTCGATCGAAATCGGCGAACCGTACTTGTCGTACAAGTACACCGAGTCCATCAGTTCCCCGTAGATGTCGAGCTGCAACTGATCGTACGCCGCGTTCCCGATCCGGATCGGCTTCGACTTCTCGTAGCCTTCCAGATGGTCGAGTTCCTGCTCGGGTAGTTCGTGGCGGCCGTCGATGCCGTACATGATCTGCAGGGAGCCGTCGGGCCCCAGTTCGTTGCAGCGCGCCTCGATCCAGCCCATGAAGCCGCGCGCCTCCTCCGTGTAACCGAGACGCAGAAGCGCATAGAGGGTGAACGACGAGTCGCGAATCCACGCGAAGCGATAGTCCCAGTTGCGCTCGCCGCCGATCCCTTCCGGCAAACCAAAGGTCGCCGCGGCGACGAGCGAGCCGTGCTTGCGCGACGTGAGGAGCTTGAGCGTGAGCGCCGAGCGCTGAACCGTCTCGCGCCACCGGCCGGTGTAGTTCGAATGCTGCGACCACGAGTGCCAGAACTTCACGGTCTCGTCGAAAGCGAGCTTGCACCAGTCGCCGAGATGCTTCCCCACTTCCTGCTCGGCTGCGGCGTTCTCGAGATAGAAGTCCACGTGCTCACCCGCATGAAGCTCGAAGTCGGCGATCACGTCCCCGTCGCGCAGGCTGAGCTCCTGCGTGCTTCGAAGCCGCACTACGGTTTTGTCTTCACCCGTCGATCGGAAGAGGACCGCGTCCTTGCGCCGATGCGCGGTATGCTTCGAGCGTCCGTAGTCGAAGCGCGGTGCGCATTCCGCCTGGAACCGAACGACACCGCGGACCGTGCGAACGCGGCGCACGATTGCACTTCGATGTTCGTCGGCTGAGATCGGCATGAAGTCGATGATCTCGGCGACGCCCGTGGAGGCGAGGAACCTCGTCATGAGCACGTTGGTGTCGGGGAGGTACATCTGAGTGCGCTTCGCGTGCCCCAGATGCGGCGTGATGCGGAACCGCCCCCCCTTCTCTGAATCCAGCATCGCCGCGAAGATCGTCGGGGAGTCGAACTCCGGGAACGAAAGGAAGTCGATCGATCCGTCGAGCCCGACCAGCGCGACCGTCTCCAGATTGCCGATAATCCCGTAGTTCTCGATCGGCTGATAGCTCACAACGCAACCCCCTCAGACACCTGCATCTGTCTTGTATGCCCGGGGTGAGGAGAGAAAGAAAGCCGTTCGACCGATCGGACCCTTCCCTCAGAGCCCCGAGACGGCGTAAGACGGCGTTACCATGGCACTGGAAGTCACCAAGGCGAACCAAGCCTGCGGCGCGGATGTCCGCGGCGTCGACCTCACGAAGCCTCTCAGCGCAGGAGACGTCGTCGCCATACGCACGGCATGGCTCGAGAATCACGTCCTGGCGTTTCCCGATCAGCCCATGACGGACGACGACCTCGAGCGGTTCACACTCTATTTCGGTCCGTTCGGAGCGGATCCGTTCATCGCGCCGATCGCCGGACGTGAGCACATCATCGCCGTGCACCGCGCAGCCGACGAGACCGCGTCAATCTTCGCTGAGGCCTGGCACACCGACTGGAGCTTCCAGGTGAACCCGCCGGCCGGGACGTGCTTGTTCGGGATCACGATCCCGAAGGCGGGCGGTGACACGCTGTTCGCCAACCAGCACAAGGCGCTGGACGAGATGCCGGGAGAGCTACGGAGACGACTCACCGGGAAGAAGGCGGTTCACTCGGCCGGCGTCGCCTACGGACGCGGGGGCATCTACGGCGAAAGCGATCAGCAGTCCGAGCGCGCGATGGAGATTCTTTACTCCGACGAGGCGGACGAGGCTCACAGTCACCCGCTCATCCGGAAGCACCCCGAGACCGGGCGCGAGGGCATCTTCGGCTGCCTTGGATACATCCGCGGGATCGAGGGCATGGAACACGAAGAGGCGATGGCCCTCCTGATGGAACTGTACCAGTGGCAGGGTCGGCCCGAGTTCCAATACCGCCACACGTGGGAACCGGACATGCTCGTCCTGTGGGACAACCGCTCGGTCCTCCACATGGCGACCGCTGGCTACGACGGCCACGAACGACTCCTCCACCGCACGACCATCGGCAATACGGCGGGGTTTGCAGAGGGTGGTCCTCCTCGCGCAGGGTAACGGCATGATCGACGATCCTGGATTTCTGGACCGACTTTCAAAGTTGGGGCCGGCGTTGCTCGGTGGGCTCGATGCGCTCGAGACCGCGCGGCGGCACCTGCACCCCCAGCGGTTCGATGAGATTCGGGCGGCGCTCGGACCATGGCATGAGAAGCTGACCGGGGCGCTCGAAGTGTTCGAGGGGACGGAGACGCCCGAGGAGGCCCGCCCGTTCGCCGAGCAGATCACGAAGTCCGCACATGCCGCGGAGAAGGCGCTGGCCGGGTTTCTCGAGCCGGTATCCGGGCCCCAGGAAATCCTCCGTGCGATGCACCTGCACTGCCAGGCGCAGCAGTTCCTGTACCCGCTTCGCAAGGTCCTGCCGCCGGTGAGTCGGTTCTTCGTCGAACCGGCGTTTCGCGATCGGCTCGTAGAGATCGACCCGGAGCCCGCGGAAGGATTACAGGTAGGCCTTCATCGCGCCGGCGGGGTTCCACCGCAACGCGGTGGCTTCGCCCTCTACGTGCCCGAGAGCTACGACGGAACGCAGGACTGGCCGCTCGTCGTCGCCCTCCACGGGGGCAGCGGCGACGGCGCCGACTTCCTGTGGACGTGGCTCGCAGAAGCCCGTGGGCGGCGCTTCCTGCTGCTCGCGCCGACGGCACGGGGCGACACCTGGTCGATGATGGGTCCCGATGTCGACGCCCCCGCGTTGTGCTCGATGGTCGACTACATCCAGAACAACTGGAAGGTCGACGCCTCCCACATTCTGCTGACCGGCTTGTCGGACGGCGCGACCTACAGCCTACTCCTCGGCCTGCAGGAAGGGTCGCCGTTCACCGCACTGGCGCCGGTCTCCGGAGTGCTCCATCCCGCAAACATGGAGAACGGCAACATCGGCCGCGCGAAGGGAAAGCGCATCTACCTGGTGCACGGCACACTCGACTGGCTCTTCCCCGTCATGATCGCGCACAGAACGCGCGACGCGCTTGAAGAGGCCGGCGCCGAACTCGTCTTTCGCGAGATCGAAGACCTGTCGCACACCTACCCACGCGAGGAGAACGACAAGATCCTCACGTGGTTCGACCCGAGCCTGGCGCTCCCCGCCGTCGAGGTCGAGGCCGACTAGCCCGCGACCTCCCACCAGAGGCAGGCGATCGCGAATCCGACGTAGACGGCACCCGCGATGCCGGTCATCACCGTGCAAACAAGGCCCGGTCGGGCCGCGCGCGGCAGGTAGCGCAGGTTGATGTAGAGTGTCACCGGCACGTAGATCGCCATCGCGAAGCCGCCCATGTAGGCCGCGTTGAAGAGGAAGCCGAGCTCGCTCACGCCGGCATTCTCCATCACGTAGGTGATCGCGCACCCCGCCACGATCCACACGCTCGCCACGACGAGGTACCACCAGTTCACGCTACGCGCGCGGGCCGCTTCGAAGTTCGTGTGCACGATGTCGGCGACGCTGCGGGCAACGCCGTCCAGTACCGCCAACTGCGTGCTGAACAGCGTGGCCAGTCCCACCAGGAGGAAGATCATGCGCCCGGTGGGGCCCCACACGCCCTCGAGGATTGCGGCTTCGTCCCAGATGAGCGACCCCGCCGCCGGTACGACGCCCTGCGGATGTAGGACCGCGAGCGCGCCGAAAATGAAGAGGAGAATCGTGACGGTGTTCAGGCCCCAGAAGAACAAAATCTGGTCCTGCTTGATGTAGGTCCACCACGACTGGAACCGCTTCGTGTTCTGCTCGGTGTCCTCGAACGTGAAGCCGGTCGAGGCGATCGCTTCGGTGCGTCCGCGCAACGGGTTCTGAAGCGTTGGCACGTGTGCGCCCATGCCGATCCCTTTATCGCGGAGGTAGAACGAGTAGAACAGATTCGCCGTTCCCCCGGCGCCGGCGAAGACGATCGCGATAAACAGAGCCTTCACGGACATGCCGGGCGCGCGGTAGCCGACGTTGAGGATTCCCGCGCCGAGTTCCTGCCAGGCCGTCTGCGTGCCGACGGCGATCGCCACGATGACGAGGCCGAGCGTCACGATGACAACGAGAACCTCGACCGTTCGCTCGACGGCCAGGTACGCGACCTTCGGCCCGAAGAGAATCGCAGCCGCCGCGCCAAACGTCACGACAGTCCAGAACGTGTCGGAGCCGAATCCTTGCGGTCCCACGAGGATCGCCTTCAACGCGAGCCCCGACGCCCGAGCCCACCCCGGCGCGAGCCACGCGAGCACCGTGAGCAGAATGAACAGCGGACCGAACCCGCGCCATACGCGCGCAAAGCCCGTGTAGATCGTCTCCCCGGTCGCCACGGTCCATCGCGCGACCTCGAGGTTCACCCACATCTGCAGGAAGATCCCGAGGACCGCGGCCCACACCATCGAGCCCCCGTACTCGGCAACGATCCGGGGCCAGATGACGATCTCTCCGGCACCGATGGACAGGCCCACGAGAATCGCGCCGGGCCCAGCCATCCGCCAGAAGGAGAGCTTCCGCTCAGGAAGGTCCCGCGTTTCCGGATCGTCGAGGCGCGTGAACAGAGTCCGCCCGCAATAGCGCGACCCGGGCCCCGATTTCAACGGAGGTCGATTCCTCGCAATGGCGGATGGTCGACGCCCGCTACGGTGCCGGAATGATTTCCTGGAGCGGCCGGAGCCTCTCGAGGAGGAAGAAACTCGGCGTCCCCATCCGAATCCCCGCCAGGTCGACATACGACCAACCGAGGAGATGCTCCACGCTTCCCTCTTCCAGCGCCACGATCGGATCGCGGATCAACCCGGTGGGGTCGAGCCCGGGGTTCCCCCCGAGCCCGTAGTCCAGCATGAGCCCTCTGCGGATCGGGTACGGGATCACGTACCGGTCGAGAGACTCGACCCGGTAGTGCCCGAAGCGGATCGGTGCCCCATCCTTCTGCATCGCCTCGATCGGCCCGTCGATCCCGTGCTGCTCGAGCCGCATGTTCCAGCCCCGCACGACACCCGTGTCGGGCTCGCGATGAAACGCCTTGAGAAACGTCTTCCAAGCGAGGCGATCGACGAACTCCGGCAGCCCGAGACTGATCCCGCGGTACTCCCAATCGGCGATCGCATCGACGTCGATCGGGTGGCCATCGACGAGACGGTCCATGAGACCGACCCGACGCGTCGCGAGAAGCTCGTCTCGAAGGCTCACGCGGGAACTCGCGCCGGCCCGAGATGGAACGTCCCGCGCCGCCACGCACGCCACGTGTCGGCGGGCGTCGTCGGCTGGCGCGCGCACCAGTCGAGGTACGCGAGGAACGAAATGTCCGGATCGCGCTGCTCGTCCGGAGGCAACTCGATCTCGCCGAGGGCCGCCCGTTCGACGACCTCTAGAAGAGTCTCGTGATATTTCTCGTAGACCACCAGGTCCCGCAGCCATGCCGCGCGCTTCGGATCCCGGTTCTCGACCACCCCACGCGCGTGCCCCAGAAGGTCTTCTGTGCATCCAGGGTGGATCGAGAGCATCTGCAGATCGTAGACGAACTGGTTCCCGTCGTGGTGCGTTCCGAGCATGTGGCGAACCAGACGCTCCGGCGTACTGAGCAACCCCGACAGATCCCACGGCGCGACGGACCCTTCGCGCAGAAGAAACGGGAAGCGCAGTGGTCGCTTCTCGAGAAGGCGCGCACGCCACCCGGAACGAACCGGGTGAGCGGCACTCATCCCGATCGTCTCGGGCCGGAACGCGATCCGATGCCACATCCGAAGAACACCGAGCTCGATCTGCCAGAGATTCGGAACGCGTTCCACGAGACCCGCCTGACGAACGGCTTCCAAGTTGAACCGCACCCGGTCCGGGCGGAGCAGAAGCAAGAACGCATGCACGGGGGTCCGCCGCATGCGCCTAGTCCAACACGGCCGCAATCTTCGTGGCCAACTCGGCCAGTCGTGCGGGATCGCCCGGCTTACGCGTGTGAAGTTCCAGCGGTTGATCCGCCCAGCGCGGGAGAAGATGCATGTGATAGTGGAAGACGGTCTGTCCGGCCGCGGCTCCGTTCAGCTGGAAAACCATCATGCCTTCCGGGCGGACGGCCTCGCGCAGAGCCGTCGCGACCCGCTTGGACGTCGCCATCAGCGAGGACAGCGCTTCGGGATCTGCATCGAACAGGTCCTTGCAGTGGCTCTTCGGGATGAGCAGCGTGTGCCCGTCGGATACGGGGAAAATATCCATGAAAACGAGCGTGTGTTCGTCCTCGTAGACCTTGTTCGCGTCTGCCTTCCCCGCAACGATCAGGCAGAAGATGCAGTTGGGATCATGGGGCATGTTTTTGGTTTAGCGTCCTTTGAGGGCCCAGTGCTACACGACTGTGGTGGCTGTCGTCGAGTTCTGGTTCGAGTTCGCCAGTACCTACTCCCATCCCGCCGTCCAGCGGATCGGGACATTGGCTGAGGACCGCGGGGTTCCTCTCGTCTGGCGGCCGTTCCTCCTGGGCCCGATCTTCGGCGCCCAGGGCTGGGCCGACTCGCCGTTCAACCTCTACCCCGCAAAGGGCGCGTACATGTGGCGGGATCTCGAACGAGTCTGCGCGGCGCACGGCATCCGCTGGCGGAAGCCGTCGGTGTTCCCGCGCAACGGCCTGACCGCCGCGCGCGTCACGGTCGCCGCCGACGGCGAAGCCTGGCAGCCCGACCTCATCCGCGCGCTCTATCGCGCAAACTTCGTCGACGACCGCGAGATCGGCGAGCCGGAGATCGTCGCCGAGGTCCTGGCGTCGATCGGGCAAGACCCTACCCGGTGGCTCGAACGAGCCTCCGCCACCGAGACGAAGACTCGCCTGCGTCTGCAGACCGAGCGTGCAGTCGAGCTCGGCATCTTCGGCGCGCCCAGCGTCACTGTGGGAACCGAGCTGTTTTGGGGCGACGACCGACTCGAAGCGGCACTCGACCTCGCTGCGAAATCTGACTGAATTCCATCGCACTCGCCGCCGTCGGGTACGCGATTCGCCTCGATGGGTTCTCCGGCCGGTGGGCGCCGCTGGCCGTCGGGCTGGGCTTTCGAACACGACCTGGAACCGGGCCTCGTCGCGCTGCTCATCGGCACGGGGATCCCCCTCTCGATGCTCATCGCTCCGATTTGGTGGAACTCGATTGGCTGATCCGTTGGACACACTTGCGGGGATTCCGCACAGTGGCGTGGACGTGTCCGCTGAGCGCGAGGTAAGCCTCGACCGGTCGCCCGGAGGTGCCCTGCGGGTGCGACTTTCGGGTGCGTGGGGTTTAGATGAGGGTGAGGGGTTGCCGCCGGTCGAGCCGGTTCGGCGCGAGCTCTCCACCGATCCGCCGCCCAACCAGGTCGAATTCGACGTGAGCCAGCTTTCCGGCTGGGACAGCGGCGTGCTGAGCTTCCTCGTCCAGGTCGACGATCTCTGCACCGAACGCGGCGTGGCGACCGACCGTGCGAGCCTTCCGGAAGGGCTCCGGCGGATGGTCGAGTTGGCCACCGCCGTCCCGGAAACGAAGGACGCCAAAGACAACTCCGGCAAGCCGTCCGGCATGGTCGCCCGGCTCGGCGCCGCGACGCAGAGCGCCTCCGAAGGCGGCGGCGAGATGGTCACCTTCATGGGTGAGGTCACGGCTTCGATCGGCCGGATGTTCCGCGGGCAGGCCCGCTTCCGGATGGTCGACCTGTGGTCGTTCGTTCAGGACTGCGGCGTCCAGGCTCTGCCGATCGTCACACTGATCAGCTTTCTCGTCGGGCTGATCCTCGCCTTCGTCGGCGCGGTCCAGCTCGAGCAGTTCGGCGCACAGATCTACGTCGCGAATCTCGTCGGAATCGCGATGGCGAGAGAGATGGGCGCCATGATGGCTGCCATCATCATGGCCGGGCGAACCGGAGCGGCATTCGCCGCCCAACTCGGGACCATGCGCGTCAATCAGGAGATCGACGCTCTGCAGGTCATGGGTCTCCCACCGATGGACTTCCTGGTCCTTCCGCGGGTGATCGCGCTTTGCTTGATGATGCCCCTCCTCACACTATACGCCGATCTCGTCGGCATCATCGGCGGCGGTGTCGTCGGGGCCGCGATGCTCGACCTGACCCCCGTCGTCTACTGGGACCAGACCGTCTACGGCGTGACCCTCAATGACTTCACGACGGGCCTCATCAAGGCATCGGTCTTCGGAATGCTCATCGCCTTCTCGGGCTGCCTGCGCGGGATGCAGTGCGGCAACAGCGCGTCCGCGGTCGGCGACGCGGCAACGTCGGCCGTCGTCACCGGCATCGTGATGATCATCGTAGCTGACGCGACGTTTACCGTCGTGTTCAACATCATCGGTTTCTAGTCATGACGGATCCGAATCCAAACCCGAGCGGCAACGCTTCCGAGGCCGAAATCACCGTACGCGACCTCACGATGGCGTACGGAAGCTTCGTTCTGATGCGCGACATCGACTTCTCCGTCCAGCGCAGCAGCATCTTCATCATCATGGGCGGCAGCGGGAGCGGGAAAAGCACACTCCTCCGTCACATGATCGGCCTCAAAGAGCCCGCAAAGGGCGAGATCTTCTACGGCAAAGAGAGCTTCACCAAAGCCCACGCCGCGGATCGCGAGCGCATGGTGCGACGACTCGGCGTGCTCTTCCAGAGCGGCGCCCTGTTCAGCTCGTTGACCCTCGCCGAGAACATCGGGCTTCCCCTGGGTGAGTACACCGACCTGAGCCCCGGCGACATCCGCGAACTCGCGTCTTTGAAGCTGGCGCTCGTCGGTCTGCGCGGCTTCGAAGACTTCTACCCCGCCGAGATCAGTGGCGGGATGCAGAAACGGGCCGGGCTCGCCCGCGCGCTGGCGTTGGACCCCGACGTGCTCTTCTTCGACGAGCCGTCGGCCGGCCTCGACCCGATCAGCTCACGACGCCTCGACGAACTCCTTCTCGAACTTCGCGACAACCTGGGCGCGACCATCGCGGTCGTGACCCACGAGCTGGCCAGTATCTTCACCATCGCGGACGACTGCGTGTTCCTCGACCCCGAGAGCCGCACGATGATCGCGACCGGGAACCCCCGCGAATTGCGGGACCATTCGGACGACCCTCGCGTGCGCACGTTTCTGCGGCGAGGCGAGGATGGGGCGGAGGCAGGATGAAAAAGGCGAGTCCGACCCTGATCGGGGTCTTCGTCCTGGGAGCCATCGCGTTGGCCCTAGGCGGTGTGATCATCTTCGGCTCCGGGAAGTTCTTCGAGAAAAGAACCCGGATCATCATGTACTTCGAAGGATCCGTGAACGGTTTGTCCGTCGGATCCCCGCTCAAGTTCAAGGGTGTCCCGATCGGCTCGGTGGCGGAGATTCGCTTGATGGTCGACCAGGAGGAGAACATCGTCGCGATTCCCGTCGTCGCGGAGATCGACGACGGCAAAGTCGCGACCGACCTTGGAACCTCTCTCCACCTCAATGATCAGAACATCAACGAACTCGTCCAGGCGGGACTCCGCGCGACCCTCGAAAGCCAGAGTCTCGTCACCGGGCTTCTGTTCGTGGGCCTCGACATCGTGCCCGATAGCGGCGCGGCCACACTGCACATCCAGAGCCAGTACCCCCAGATCCCCACGCTGCCCTCGACCTTCGAGCAGTTCAGCGCGACGCTGACCGAGGTGCTGAAGCAGGTCCGCCAGGTCGACTTCAAGAAGCTCGGCGACGGGATCACGCAGACGGTCGACGGCCTCAACAAGATCGTGAACTCACCCGAGATCGCCGACACGATCGAGGAACTGGACCAGACTCTCGTGGCGATGCGCCAGGCGATCGAAGAGATCAACAACGCGGTAGGCCCGGTCACGCAGAACTTCGAAGACGCCACGAAGGAAGCGACGAAGGTTTTCGACACCCTTCGTCAGACGATCGAGACGGCGCAGGCGCTGATTCAGCCGGACGCCCCGCTCGCCTATGAACTCGAACAAACCATCAAGGACGTGGGCGGCGCCGCACGTGCTCTGAAGCAGCTCGCAGACCTGGTCGACGAACAACCCACCGTGCTCCTGTACGGCAAGGAAGGGGAGAGGGAATGATCCGACGTGCCATGGATCCCATGAGATTCGCCCCGCTGCTGGTCGCGCTGTTCGCAACCGGCTGCTCGCTGTTCAGCGCGCCCACGGTGACCCCGACGCGCTTCTTCGTACTCACCGGCGACCGAACGCTCAGCAGCGGCACCGACAGCAACGCAAAGGTGTCGATCGGCGTCGGCCCGTTCACGTTCCCGCGCTACCTGTCACGGAAGCAGATGGTGCGACGGACGGACCCGAACCAGGTCGTGTTCTCGCAGTTCAACAAATGGGCGGAGCCCGTGGAAGCGGGCTTCCTGCGGGTCATGGCGGAGAATATCGGCTGGGCGATAGGCACCAGCCAGGTCCTGCTCTTTCCGTGGTACGAGATCCCGCTCGAGTACCAGGTGAAGGGTGAAGTCCTCCGATTCGAGACGAACGACGATAGCGAGGCCGTCCTCGAGTGCGTCTGGACGGTCTACCAACTCCATCAGAAGAAGTACCTCGTGACACGCCACGCCGACCTGCGTCGACCGATCACTTCGGACAACCCCGACGACATCGCAGCTACGTTGAGCGCACTCACGGCCGACCTCGCTCGCGAGATCGGGCGCACCGTACTCACCGAAGCCGCGACCCACCGGCGCTGACGCGCTCCCTCATCCCCGGGTCAGCAATAGGCAGCCGCAGGTATTTCCACCCCCGGCAGCGGCAACCGCGACTTCGGGGGCCTTCGGCACCTGACGCTCGCCCCCTTCACCCCAAAGCTGCACGCACGCTTCGTGGAGAAAACCGAACCCGTGCAGTCGCCCTGCGGATAGCTGCCCACCGTGGGTGTTGATCGGAAGCTCTCCATCACGCGCGATCCGCTGCCCGCCCTCGATGAAGGGACCGCCCTCCCCCGGCTTGCAGAAGCCGAGAGCTTCGAGCCAGGAAAGCGTGAGGAAACTGAATCCGTCGTACGCTTCGAGAATGTCGACATCCGACGGCTTCAGATCCGTACGTGTCCAGAGATGCGCTCCGGCATCGCGGGTCGCCATCGTCGTCAGGTCGTCGAATTGATCCCACGAGGGTCGGCCGCGTAGGGCCGTGCCCACCGCCTCCACCTGGATCGGCGTCTTCCGGAGATCCTTCGCGTGGTCGACGTGCGAGACGACGAAGGCGGTCGCCCCGTCGCATGGCACATCGCAGTCGAAGAGGCAGAACGGCTCAGAAATCATCCGGGCGGCGAAATAGTCCTCCATCGACATGGGGTCGCGGTAGATCGCATTGGGATTGAGGCCGGCGTTCTTGCGGGCGTTGATCGGAATCTGTGCGAGCTGTTCGCGCGTCGTCCCGTACTCGTGAAAGTGCTTTTGTGCGAAAAGCGCGATCCAGATGGCCGCGGACGGCGCGGCGAACGGCAACGTCCACGAGAGAGGGCCACTCGCTCGGAAACCGCTCCCTCCCTCCGAGCCGATCCCCTGGCGGCCCCCCGCACCCTGCGCACTTCCCTCGAACACGCTGCGGAAGCACAGGACGTGCTTTGCGAGCCCCGCACCGACAGCGAGACAAGCCTTGATCACCGCGCCGAGCTGGCCGGAGGTCTCGATGCCCGAGTCAAACCAGCTGAGTTCCAAGCGCAGCGCGTCGTGCAGGTCCGTGGCGCTCGCCCCGCTGAAGCCCGGGTTGCCGATGGCCATCCCGGGATAGGTCGACAGTCCGTCGATGTCCGAAATCTCGAGGCCGGCATCCTTCACGGCCGCGAGACACCCGTCGATCGTGAGCTCCAACGGATCCCGATACAGACGACGTCCGATCTCCGACTGGCCTATCCCAGTGATACAGGCCTTCTTCTCCAGAGTCTCGGTCGCCATCAAGCTTCCCCTCCGGCGGGTCGGAAGAGCGGGATCCAGATGACGTCCTCTCCATCGGGCTGCTTCTCGAAGACCACCTCGACCGGCATCCCGATGTAGACGTCTTCGGGCGCGCACCCGACGATGTTGGTCGTGAGGCGAATCGTCGGATCCTCCTCGATCTCGACGATGGCGACGACGTACGGAAGCTCCGGTCCCGGCATCCACATCTGGTGGTTCACCGTGTACGTCGCGACCTTCGCCCTTCCTGAGACCGCCTCCGGCGCGACATTCTTCGAATGGTCTTGGTAACAGACCCCCACCGGCGGGTGGATCCGCGTCCCGCAGTCGCCACACCGAAGGAAGCGCAACTCTCCCTGTTCCCCACCGGTCCAGAACGGGCGATTCAGATCCGTGAGCCGCGGGAGCAAGCGAAAGGGTGGGGTTTCGTCTGTAGTCAACGTCGTTCTCCTCAAAAGAGCAGGACCTCGGCGGAAAGGGTACCGAGGTCGACCACCCCGACGGCGTTGTGCCCCTCGAGGTGACCGGCGCATTCGCCGGGATTGAAGATCAGTCGCTGCGGCGTCTGATCATGAACGCGGAGATGATTGTGGCCGTGGAGTACCAGATCGTGCGGTTTGCGGAGCGCGCCTTCGACCTCCCGCGGATCGTGCACCACGAGGATCTCTCGACCTTCCCAGACCGCCTCGAAGGGCGGCTCGGCCAAGCGAATGTCGAGGCGCTCCGCGGCCGCATCCAGCTCCTCTCGCAGCACGTCGTTGTTCCCGTACACACCGAAGAGCGGGGCATCGATGTGTGCGAGTTTCTCCAGAGTCGCACCCCGGGTGATGTCGCCGGTGTGAACCACGCGATCCACCTCCGCGCGATTCAACACCTCCACGATGCGCGCGACGTTCCGCGCATTGTCGTGAGTGTCGCTTACGACTCCGATCCGCATGAGAGGAGGACCCGCCGACTTAGGCGAAGAGTTCGCCCGAGTCGGCTAGTGCACTAGAACGGACCTCAGACCTTCTCGAGGATGTGAATCGCGCAGGCGCTACCGAGACCGATGACGTGCGTCATGCCGATCTTGGCGCCCTCGACCTGACGCTTGTCAGCTTCTCCGCGAAGGTGGGTCGAAACCTCGTAGAGGTTCGCGATCCCAGTGGCACCCAGAGGATGGCCCTTGGAGAGAAGACCACCCGAGACGTTCACGGGCACCTTGCCGCCGAGAGCGACCGTGCCCTCGTCGATCATCTTACCGGCTTCCCCGTCCTTGCAGAGGCCAAGATTCTCGTAGTGGAGGATCTCCGCCGTTGCGAAGCAATCGTGCAGCTCGACGAGGTTCACGTCTTCGGGACCAACCCCCGCCATCTCGTAGGCTTTCTGGGCGCCGAGACGTGTGCACGTGTTCACATCCGGCATCACGAGATCGCGCTCCGTGAAGGGGTCGCTCGTCAGGACCGACGCCTTCACCCGGACGGCCCGGCTCATGCCGAGTTCCTTCGCCTTCTTCTCCGAAGCGATCACCACTGCGGCCGCGCCATCGACGTTCACCGAACACATCAGCTTCGTGTTTGGGTAGGAGATCATCTCGGCGTTCATGACCGTCTCGAGCGGGGTCTCTATCTGATACATCGCCTTCGGATTCAGCGTCGAGTGATGATGATTCTTCACGGACACCTTGGCAAACTGCTCGAAGGTCGTGCCGTGTTTCCTTGCGTGCTCCATGCCCGCTTCCGCAAAGATCGCCGGCATCGTCGAGGAGCCGAGGAGGCCCTCCTTGGGAATTCCGCCGCGACCACCCATGCCGCCGAGAAGACCCTTGCCCATCTGCTCGACACCAACAGCGAGCACGAGATCGTAGATGCCGGCCTTCACGGACATCCACGCGTCGCGGAACGCAGTGGCGCCCGTCGCGCACGCGTTCGCACAGTTCACGACCGGGATTCCAGTCTGGCCGATCTGCTGCAGAACTTGCTGTCCAACCATGTTGGACGCCTGCATCAGGTTGCCGCACCACATGCCCTCGATGTCCTGGATCGACACGTTCGCATCATCCAGTGCCATCTGCGCCGCTTCGGCGCCGAGCTCCGCCACCGTCTTGTCCGGGAAGCGCCCGAACTTGATCATGTCGATTCCGAGAATGTAGACGTCACTCATCGTTCAGCTCCGTGGTTTGAAGAAGTAACTCAGGTAGGAGTTACCGTCTTTGTCTTTGCGCCCGAGCGCGTCGCGGTAGACGACTTCGACCGGCATCCCGAACTCGACGTTCTTCGGATCCGGCTCGATGTCAACGAGATTCCCCTTCACCGTGCCACCGCCTTCGAGGTCCACGATCGCGGAGATGTACGGCGTGTCGATGCCGGGAAACGACCTATAGACGATCGAGAACGAGTAGAGTTCCCCTTTGTTCGAGAGCCGAACGGGCTCGACCTGACCGCGCGCGAAACATTTCGCACACGTCGCGCGCGGACCGAGGAACATCGCGCTGCACTTCTTGCAGCGATGGCCCTCGAGGTACGGATCACCCGCTTCTGGGATCTTCAGAAAATCGACGACGGGGAGAGGCCCCGCCGCAGGCGTCGCTTCGGCCATGAATGTGTGTCCTTTACGGGTTGATGCGGCTCGGGAAAGAGATGGAAACTATGTCAATCGCAGCTCTTCGGTGTCAACTCGTCCCCGTGCCGCGACTCGCAGGCTTCTGCTAGACTCCCACCGTAACGAGGGCCCCGCGACGATTCCAGAACACATCGACGACCCCACTCCAGCGCAGACTGCGGGCCCGAGCCCGGTCTTCTCCCACAACGAATGGGATGCGCTCGAGGAGGTCGTCGTGGGCCGCCTCGACGGCGCCGCGGCCGAGACCCGGTCGATTCCAGCCGACCGGACCCGTGCCGAACTCGATGCGCTCGCCAAACTCTTGCGCGCCGAGGGCATCACGGTCCACCGCCCCGAGCCGGCCCGGCACGACCGCCTGTTCCAGACCGTGGATTGGAAGGAGCGCGGCTTCTCGTCGGCTTGCCCCCGCGACGCAGTGATCGTCGTCGGAGACGAACTCATCGAGACTCCCCTGGCCTGGCGTGCGCGCTACTTTGAGACCGACGCGCTCCGGCCGCTCTTCCTGTCCTACTTTCGCGCCGGCGCCCGCTGGAGTTCCGCGCCGCGTCCCGACTTGAAGGACGAGCTCTACGAAGAAGCCCACGGGGAGTGGCTCGACGATGCACGGCCACCGATGTTCGCCGGCGAGTCGGAGCCAGTCCTCTGTGCCGCCGACGTCCTGCGTTGCGGCCGCGACCTGTTCACGATGCGCACGGCCGGAACGAATCTCGCCGGCATCGAATGGCTGCGGCGGCACCTCAGGGCGACGCACGAGGTGCACGAGATCAAGCCACGCCTGCCGGTCGGAGGAATGCTCGACACGATCTTCTTGCCCCTCGCTCCGGGAGAGTTTCTCGTCCGCGACGCAGCAATCGATCCCACGCAACTGCCCGAAACCGTCCGCGCCGGCACCATCCGGATCGCGCCGAAGACATCGGTCCAGAACGCGAACCTCGCGATGAACGTGCTCCAGCTCGACCCGAAGCGCGTCCTGGTCGAGGAGTCACAGACCGACATGACCCGTGCGCTCACGAGTTGGGGATATGACGTGCGCCCCGTGCCTCTTGACGGTTATGCCGTGCTCGGTGGATCGCTGCGCCGCGCGACGCTCGACATTCGACGTCGGAGCGAACGGCCTACGAGCTAGGGCCCTGCGACCGTCACGGAACTCGGCAAACAAAGCTCCGAGATCTTTGGCGCGTCCAACTGCCCCGTGCCCATGAGGTTCGCGGTGTGGATCCCGCTCACTTTGGTGAACCCGGGCGTCTGCTTCGAGATCCGCACCTGATAGCAAAGGAGGTGCGTCGCATGGACGGCGGCACCCGGCGTGAGACCGCTCACGTTGGCCGGGTTGCAGAGGTGCATGGGCTTCTTGACGTCGACCGTCAGCGTTCCGAGCGCATCCTCGATCGTCACACCGATCACCGGCTGGAACTTCGGTGTGCCCTGGCTGCGACCGACCTTGTAACAGGAGAAGTAGTCCGGGTCGGGAGGCGTCGGGGCCGCGGGCGGCGAAACGAGATCTCCTGCCGTAGGCGCGAATCCGAGGTCCGGCTTCTTCGCGTCGACGTAGACCGTCCCGAGCGCGTTCGTGACTTCGATACCGAACTGCTTCACGAACTTCGGCTGGCCCGATGACGACCGAACCTTGTACCCGAGAACCCAATCCTCGTGGGTCACCGCGTCCGGGTCCGAACCTGCGACGTTGGTGGGGAGGCAGATCCCGGCCGGCTTCGTCACATCAACGTTACGCGTCCAGAATTCGTCCTCGATCGCAACACCCACGATAGGAAGGAATGCCGGCGTGCCACTCGAGCGCCGCGCGCGATAGCAGGTGAAGGCATCGGTCACGAAACCATCGCAGATGGGATCTGCGATCGGGGGCTGGCTGAACTGACGACAGCCCAAGAGCGAGGAACAGGCCTCGATGCCCGTACAGTCGTCTCCGTCGCTGCAGGGCTTGGCGGTCGGTTCACATTGCCCGCCCAGACAGGTCCCGAGCGTGCAGCTATCGCCGTCACTACAAGGCTGACCCTCGACGCAGCTTCCGCTTCCGAGACACTGCGTATCGGGATGGAGGCAGACCCCGAACGCACACAACTCCGCGGTACACGGATCGCCGTCGTCGGGACAAACCTGGCCGGCCACACAACCGCCGGCCGCATCACACGTGTCGTCCACCGTGCAGTCATTGCCGTCGACGCAAGAAGACCCGGACGCCAGCGGAACTCCGCCGCCGTCGAGGCAATCGCACGCACTTGCGTCCTCCGAGTTAATACACCCGATGTCGTCGTCGCAGTTGTTGAACGTGCACTCGTCTCCATCGTCGCACTCGAGAGGCGGACCCGACGGCACGCACGCCCCCGCCTGGCATTCGTCTCCACTCGTGCAGACGCTTTCGTCGTCGCAGACTGTCCCGTTGGAGACCGGTGAGATCACACAGCCGGTTTGCGGGTCCCCCGATGCGGGATCGCAGATCTCGGTCGTGCACTCCTCGCCGTCGTTGCAGAGCGGGTCGCTATCCGCCGCCTGACAACCCAGGATGGGATCGCAGCTATCGATCGTGCAGTCGACACCGTCGTCGCACGTGTTCGGCCGATGAGTACACGCACCGTCGTCGCAGATGTCGGTCGTACAGACGTTCCCACCGGGCTCGTCGTCGCAGGCGACTCCGGTCAACGGCTGATACGCGCATCCGAACGAAGGCGAGCAATCCTGGGTGCATTCGTTCCCATCCCCGGCGCACGGCGGACTCGGCTCGGACATGCAGGACGGGGTGCAACTGTCGCAGAACTGACCGTTGCCGTCCTCGCACTCCTCACCAACGTCGACGGGGCTGCCGACCCCATCGTCCAGAACTCCATTGCCACAACACGGCGCGAGGCTCGGGGCGAGCACAATATTTGCGGCTGGATCGAGGAACGCTCCCGGATCGATCGAGGGTGCCCCGCTCCGCAAACTCAGCGTATTGCAGTCGCCACTGGCGCAAGGCTGTGACTCCAGACGAGCAGTCGATGTGAGAGTGATGGTCCCACCAGTGAGATCGATGAACCCTGCAATACCGATGGCGCCCGGCTCCACGTCAATCGTCGACGAAACCGAGACCTGGCAGCCTCGAATGTCCACGAAGCCGCCGCTCCCGGTGCTGGTGCCTCGGGCGATCACGTCGCCGTCGATCGTGGTGTTGCCTTGCGTGATCAGGTCGATGAAGCCACCGCCGAAGGAACCGCCGAGAGCCGTCAGGGTCATCCCCGAGGCCACGGTGATGTCGCCGCGCGCCAACGCGTCGATTGTGCCCCCGTCTCCCTGCGGGCCACCGGACACGTCGATGTTGCCGGCGATCGATAGATCACCGAGGGCCGTGATCTCGACCACTCCGCCGGAGGCGAACGTGCCCACACCAGCGAGGTCGACGTCGTCGCCAATCGTGACGCTGCCCTCGGTGTCGATCTGCAGGTCTCCGCCGCTGCCGTCGCCACCGGAGCCCTCCGAGTTCAGCGACCCCTGGAGGTCGATGCGCCCAGCGGCATCGAGCTCGATGTCGCCGCCGTTGTTCCCGAAGTCTTCATCGGAGCCGCGCCCGCGTGCATCAAGAGACGCACCCGAGGCGAGGAAAATGTCTCCGGGGTCCGCAACGAGAGTGATTCCGGGGGGCGCACCACCCGAGCCGTCGATGCCCTGATAAATCGCGAGACTCGGGGCATCGATGACGATGAAACCACCGTCACAGTCGTACGCGGTCGTCGCAGCGCTGATCGTCGTGCCGTTTCCGCCGAGAAGGATCTGCCCACCGCTGGCCGACAGGGTCACGTCGCCGGCAGGCCCACAGTCGAGCCCGACGCCGCCGTCGGTGATAATGGCGCCGCCGCCAGCAATCAAGACGTCGTTCGCCGTGATGACGACACTGCCGCCACCCGCATTCCCGCTGGTCTCGACTCGCGAGCCGGAGCCCGCCATCCAGAATCGCCCCGAAGCGGTGATGGTGATCTGGCCACCACTCTCGACGTTGTTGCCCGTCGACGTCAGCTTGCCGCCGTCGAGATAGATCTGTCCGCCCGTCAGCGAGAACGAATCCCCCACCTGTTCCGTGCGCAGCGTACCCCGGATCTCGACGTTCTGAGTTCCCCAATCCAGGTGACAGCCGGTCCCGATGTCGTGCGTTCCCGAGATGATGCACGTGCCGGTCGGGGCGCAGCCGAAATCAGCCGCCGTACACTTGGCCACAGCCTGGGCGCTACTCGGCAGCAAAGCCGAGACAAGGGCCAAAAGAAGGATCGCAGTTCCGGAGCGTCGGGGTTTTTTGGTTGGGGGGGACCCAGGCGGGTTCCGGGCGCAGCCGATGAGGAGCCTCCAGTTCTTCGTGTTTCGGGACAAAAATCCCGATGGCGGATCGTCGGCTTGAAGTAAAGCGGAACTGCAGGCACTGCAGCAACCCACTTTCCTTCCCGCCGCCCCGGGGCCCCTCCTGCCGCCCTAATTCAGGCCGGCGGCGTCACGGTCGACGGCAGGCAGAGCCCCTCGAACTTTAGAGCGTCCAGATGCTCGTTTCCGAAGGGATTCGCCGTGAAGAGGCCGAATTGGCGCGTGAACTTCGGCGTCCGCTTAGTGAAGGACGTCTGGTAGCACAGCAAATGCCCTGGATCGCTCGGGGCCGTCGGATCCTCGCCGGGTGAGACACCTCGGGCCAGATCGTGTTCGCATTGTCTCCGAACCGAAGCTCGCGGACGTAGACGATGTCGTAGTCCACTGCGAAAGCAACGGACGATGCGGAGCCGACCCAAACGGCTACGAGCACCGGCAAGAACCGGGACTACCCTAGAGTGGAACTCGGACAGACCCCCCATGACGTATCCCTCCTCTCCCCACACCCGTGTTCTACAGCGACAAGCGTACCCCCGTCAGCGACGTCGCGATCACTGCGTCCCACAGGACTTGCGGTCCGAAGGCCGCACACGCTGCATGACTCGCGGACTTCTCCGCTGCGTGGGTGGGGCGTCAGCGGGACGCCGGCTGGCGAAGAGTCCTCACTGCGAGCGCACAATGTCGTGCGCGTGAGCCTCGGCCGCATCCACGGCGAGCCGTCGCCCGTTCGCTTCGAGGAACGCCGGGTTCGCGACGCCCCAACGCTTCAGTCGCGCGAGCGTCGCCGTCTGCAACACACCCAGGCCGTACTTCACACTTCGCGAGAAGTTGATCGACGAGGAGTCGGGCTCGTAGCGCGTGGGGCACGTGATCTCTCCGATCCGAAACCCGAACTCGACGGCCTGAACCAACATCTGGTTGTCGAAGATGAAGTCGTCGTCGTTCTCTTCAAGCGGGAGTTCGAGGAGCAGGCGGCGCGAGAACGCGCGGTAGCCGGTGTGGTACTCCGAGAGCTTCTGGCCGAGGATCAGGTTCTCGACGAGCGTGAGGAAGCGATTCGCGACGTACTTGTAGACCGGCATGCCGCCCTTCATCGCATCCCCGCCGAGAATCCGAGACCCCAACGCGACGTCGAACAAGCCGCTCGAGATGCAGGCAGCGAGCGCCGGCACCAGCTTCGGTTGGTACTGATAGTCGGGGTGCACCATCACGACGATGTCCGCACCGCGCTTCAGCGCTTCCGTGTAGCAGGTCTTCTGATTGCCACCGTATCCACGGTTCTTCGGATGAACGATCACGTGCAAGCCGAGCCGCCGCGCCACTGCGACCGTGTCATCGCTGGACTGATCATCCACGACGACGAAATCGTCGACGACCGCCTTCGGCACGTCCGCGATCGTCTGTTCCAGCGTCCGGGCCGCGTTATAGGCGGGCAAGACGACGCAGACGCGTCTACCGTCGATCACAGGAGTCTCCCCTTGGCTGAACGGACATCCAACCCGTACAGCTCGCATTCCGGCGCACGGTGGGCAAGTCGGACCTCTCTATATGGACCGCCTGTCCGCTCGGCGCCCAGACGGGTCAGAGGGCCCGTCGATACCGGAGCAGCGCCAGCGGAGTGCTGAGCTGCGGCTGCCGGCTCCGGCGTTTCAGGGCGGCGATTCGCCGCGTTCTGCGAGTCGCATGCATGGGAGTCGATCGTTCAGGGCTCGCTCCCGGGAGGCGAGAAGCTTCAGACGCCCTCGGAAATCAGGGCCTCGGGCGGAGCGGCGCTCTCCTCTTCCAACGGCGCGCAGGACGCGAAAATTCCCCGAAACGCCTCATCCGCGGAACTCGCGAGGGCACGCCAGGTCGCCGCACCGAGCCTCTCCGCGTTTGCCTGGATCCGCATCTGCTCGCCGATCGGACAACCCGCGAGGAGCGGCCCGACGACCAGACCGATTTCCGGCAGGTTCTCGTTCACGGCAAATACCCCCGAGCCATTTCCTGGAACTCCTCGACCTGCGACTTCACCCAGACGTCGTCGCGCCCGAGTTCTCCGGCGAGCAGGCGCCCGACATCGGGGGCCGCTTCGATCGCGGCCTTTGCGTCCAGCAAGAGACTCCGCGTGCGCCGGGCCAGGACGTCGTCGATGTTGCGCGCCATTTCGTATCGAGCGGCCCACACGACCTGACCGCGAGCGTACGGAAGATTCGCGTGGATCGGCTCGGCCAACGCCGGATCGGTCGCGAGGAAGTCGTAGACATCCTTCGCATCGGAGCCGTACATCGCCATGTGCCCGTCGTGCGGACGGTCGGGGTCATCGCGCGACATCCAACCGTGCAGGCGAAGGTCCTCGGTGATGCACTTGCTCTCTGGTAGCTCGGCGACCAGCGCCGCATCGTCAACGGTGTCCTCCCCCATCTTGCGGTACGTCGTCCACTTGCCGCCGACCAGAGTCACGAGCCCAGAGTCGGAAACGATCACCGAATGCTCGCGCGAGATCGACTTCGTCCCACCGCGCTCCCCGCCTCCCTGAAAGAGGGGACGGAGACCCGCGAAGTAGCTCAGCACGTCGGCTTCGCCTGGATCGCGCTCGAGATAGCGCCCCGCGTTCCGGAGAATGAAATCGACTTCTTCTGGCAGGGGCCGGGGTTCGATCTCGGGACCGTCGACCGGCGTGTCCGTCGTCCCCACGAGCACCCGCCCGTGCCACGGAATCACGAACAGAACGCGGCCGTCGTCGGTATGCGGCACCATCAGCGCCGTATCGCTCGGCTGGAAAGCTCGATCGAGGACGAGATGGACGCCCTGACTCGGTGCGAGTGTGACCTCGCTCTCCGGCACGTCCATGCGGCGGACCTGATCCGCGAAGATTCCGGTGGCGTTCACTACGACCTTCGCACGGATCTCGATCTCGCGACCGCTCTCCTCGTCGACGGCGCGGACGCCGATGACAGAGTCGGCTTCCTTCATCAATCCGACGACCGAAACGTAGTTCAGCACGGTCGCGCCGTGATCGGCGGCCGTGCGGGCCAGCGTGAACGCCATTCGCGCATCGTCGAACTGCGCATCGTGGTAGATCACTCCGCCGAGAAGGTCCTCGGTCTGAACGTTCGGGATGTGAGCGATCGTCTCCTTGCGATCGAGTACGCGCGACGGAGCGATGTTCAGCCGCCCCGCGAGCCGGTCGTACACCTTGAGACCGACGCCGTAGAACGGCCCCTCCCACCACTTGTACCGCGGAACAACGAAGCCGAGATCGCTCACCAGATGCGGCGCGTTGCGACACAGGAGGCCACGCTCACGCAGGGCTTCGAAAACCAGAGAGACGTTCCCCTGCTGGAGGTAGCGGACGCCGCCGTGCACGAGCTTCGTGCTGCGGCTCGAGGTACCTTTGGCGAAATCGTACTTCTCGAGAAGAAGCGTCCGGTAGCCACGCGTCTGCGCGTCGACCGCGACACCGAGCCCACTCGCTCCGCCACCGATCACCAGGACGTCGAACGGATCGCCCTCCAGAGCGCCGACCATCTCGTCACGATTCACTCCGCCCAACTAGCGCATGGGCCGAACCGGTGCGAACGAGCCGACGATGCCGTCAGTAGAGGTCGGGAGGGGGCGTTCCGCTGACGACGCGGTGGTACAGGCTCGCCATCGCGAGATCGCTCCACACGGCGGCGGGAACCATCAGAAGCCCGAAGCTCGCCGAACCGATCACGAGCAGGACCATCCGGCAGATCCCGATCCCCAGGATTGTCCATCCGTGGCCACGCGTACGCTCGAAGCTCTCGAAAAGAGCGTCCACGGCGGACAGCCGCCCCTCGACGACGAGGTACGGAACGAACGCGAACCGGCAGAGTAGGAAGATGCCGGGGACGACAAGGAATGCGAACCCGACGAGAACGAGACCGGTGCTCAGCGCGGCCGCGACGACTGCCTCGAAGTACCTATCGTAGACCTCTGCGACGTCACCGGGCTCCGCCACGTCGTCCCGCACCGCACGCAGGCACTGGTACGCGAAGCCGTACGCGAGCGGTGTCGAAACGAGCGCCGCGAAAATGAATCCGAGGATCCCGCCG
Organism: Candidatus Binatia bacterium; assembly: GCA_029243485.1. Lineage (NCBI taxonomy): Bacteria > Candidatus Binatota > Binatia (SeqCode) > Binatia bacterium. The sequence goes on from JAQWRY010000052.1 coordinate 77,882, forward strand.
ACGAACGGCACACTCACAAACCCCCACGCCGCAACGACCAGTGCAGAGACGACGAACCCCGGTACCAGAAGCATGACGGGGTAATCGAGCAACACTCCGAAACCACCGCGGTAGCAGTCGATGACTTCGGTGCGCGCCTCTTCCCGGACTTCGTGACTCGCGGAGGAATCCATCTCTGCGTCCCCTTTCGTCGTGTGGTGTGTGTCGGGTTCCACCACATGGCAGTTGCAAAAGACGTACCGGGGACCACGCGCCCGAAAGTGCAGTGTTCTCTCTACGTCGCGGCGCAAACCGCCGCAGGTTCCCTGCGGCTCCCGCAGCGACGCGACTGCGCCACACGAATGCCATTCCGAGCATGCGCTCACCGCACATGCGACCGGGCACCCCCGGCACGGGCACGCCGGGAACGCTCACCAATTCGCGGCACGGCGGATGGCACGGACGTTGCGCGCGTACGCACGACACTGGCGCAACAAGAGGGGGACAAATGCTCACCAGCCGTGCGACGCGGATCGCCCTACCCATCCTATTGACTCTCACCATCGCCGCCTGCGGCGAGCGCGGCACCAGCACTAGGCCCTCGGGGGCGCCCCCGAACACGAGACGGTGCCGGGGACCGAGGACCTGCTCGACGCCTGCCGGATCACAGCCAGCGAGAGCACCGAGAATGAGATGTTCATCCTGGTCGGCGACTATTTCGTCGAGCCGACGGCTTCCTGACCTCCCAGGAACCTTGCCGGAGGGCGCTCAGACGGGGTTCCGGGCGCTCTCCACCCTCCTGGAAGGCCTGAACGAGCTCAGAATGACCGATTCGGGGCACATTCCTGCCCGACTTCGGGCAGATTCTATCGATTGGTCATTTCTCTCTGGTTGGATGTTCTCCCATGGCGGCGGGTGCGACCTGGGAGGCCCTTCTCTCCCAACCCGATCGGACCACGCGACTCGATCGTTGCGAGGCCGAAGACCGCGCTGCGCGTGCACAGGTCCGAAGGACGGATCGAGCATCTCGAAGCCAAGCTGCCGAAACGGCTGAAGGCGCAGGCTGGCATCGCCCACACGCGCTGGGCGACGCACGGTGAACCCAGCGACGAGAACGCACACCCCACGTCGACTGCGCCGGCGACCTCGCGGTCGTGCGCAACGGCAGTCCGGTCGTGATCGGGATCGGGGACAAGGAGATGTTCGTCGCCTCCGACGTCGCCGCAAGCAGCGACTTCTACGAGCGCGGGGAGCACTCGCACCTCATGCGCAAAGAGATCTATGAGCAGCCGGAGGCCGTGGGACGAGCGCGCCGCGAACGCCTGGACCGGGAGTTCGGCGTCGCCCACCTGGGCGGACTGAACCTCTCAGCTCGCGACCTCCTCGACGTACGGAGGATCAAGGTGCTCGGCTGCGGCTCGGCGTTCTACGCGGGCCTCGCCGGCTCGCACATGCTGGAGCAACGCACGCGCATCCCGACCGACGCGGAACCGGCTTCCGAGTTCCGCTACCGCAACCCGGTGATCGAGAAGGCCTTCACCTGCACGCTCATGTGTTTTGCGCTCCTGGCGATTCACGTCGGTCGAACTCGGGACCTGTCTCCCGGCGACGGGAAGAGACTCCTTCTCGCGCTCGAGAAAATCCGCGCGCGGCGCGGGCCGATCATCGCGATCGCACACGGAGGAGACGATCGGGTAAAGAGAGCCGCGGACGACCTGATTCTGGTGCCCCGCTCCGAACCCGCCCTGGATGTGACCCTCCTCACCCTCCCGACCCAGTTTTTGGCGTACGAATGCCCGGTCGCTCTGGGGCGGGACGTCGACCAGCCTCGAAATCTCGCGAAATCCGTTACAGTGGAGTGACCGACCGGCGTCGTGCCGGTCACGAGAGAGGCCCACGCGCTGAACACTTTACCCGCTTCCCGCGACGAGACGGACGACTCCGCTCGTCGCACTGAGTCCTGGCTCGACGCGAACGCGAACGTGGTCACCCTCGGACTCGTGGCTTTGAACCTCGTCCTAAAGCTGTCTCGGATCCGAGCGCAGGGCCTGTGGTTCGACGAGGCGATCTCGCTCTCCCAGGTCCAGGGCCCATTCGACCTCGCCCGGAACCTTTCGCTCGATGCGAGCGCCCCTCTCTACGGGCTGCTTCTCTTCGCCTGGACCTCGGTGCTCGGCCCCTCACTCGAGGCGGCGCGCGGCCTCTCGGCGGCACTGAGTTCGCTCACCGCGGCGCTTCTCTTTGTATTCGGACGACGCTTCCTCGACGGCCGCACGGGACTCTTCGCCGCACTCCTCTTCACCGCCTCGCGCACGCAGCTTTACTACGGCCACGAGGCCCGAGCGTACGCGCTCGTCGGGCTTGTGTGCATCGCCTCCTTCTACGCGTTCCTCCTTCTCCTGGAGGAACCCACGCGCCGGCGGACCTTCGCGGCGGCCGCGCTATCGGCCGCGCTGGTGTACGCGCACTACATCGCCGTATTCGCGCTGGTCGCGCAGCTGCTCACCGCCCTCTGCACAGTCCACGTTCGCAGCCGGGCGATGTCCGCTTACGTCGTCTCCCAGGTCCTCGCCGCAGCACTCTTCGCCCCGTGCGCTGCGTACCTGCTTCTCTCGGCCACGCCCCTACCCATGGCCACGTGGATCCGACCGCCGGTTCCCGGAGACATCCTATACGTGCTGAACGCATTCTCCGGAGGTCCAGTTCTCGTGGGCCTCTACACCGCGGTCTTCACGACGGCCATTCTCCTCGGACGGTCGGGCCTCGCCACGTTCGACCGCGATCGCGTGATCCTGCTCGCCCTGTGGCTCGTCGCCCCTCTCGCACTCGACTACGCGTTCTCGTTTGCAGTCCCGTCTTTCCTGTACCGCTATCTGCTCTATGCCTCGCTCGCGCTCTTTCTGCTCGTGGCGTACGCCCTCACGCGCCTTCCCCTCCCCGAGCGGGGCCGCTTCGCGGTTCTCGCCGTAATCCTCGTGCCGGCGGCGTGGGGCCTGTGGACCGAGCCAATCCTTCGGGCCGATTGGCGCGCGGCCGCCGAAGTCGCCCTGCGCGAACACGACGAGGGCGTCCTCACGGTCGTCACGCCTCCGCACCAGCTACTACCGTTCGCCTACCACTACTCTCGCGAGTCGTTCGCCGATCCCACAAACATGGTCGATGACATGAACCGCCTGGGAGTGTACGGCGTGCCGCACCTCGCCGGCCTGGCCGAGACCGCCCGGAACGAGATCCATCGAATCGTGGTGGTCTCCCCAGCCGACGACACGCCCACGGAGCTCGATGAGCTGATGGCCGGAGCGCACTACAGCCGCGTGCGCTCCCGGGAGTTCACCGGCGTGCAGGTGAACGTGTTCGAGTCGTCGCGCTGATCAGACGCTGTAGTATCCGCGCATGCGCTCCACGAGATCACCCAGTACCCTTCCGCCTCGTACTCGATCGACCCGACGTGACTCTGCTTCTGTGTCACATTGACCGCCATCCGTTCACTCCCCTGGAGCTGACGGATAGAGCGCAGGGCGCAGGCGGGATCGTTGTCCGGTGCCTTTAGATAGTTGCTCCAGACCACGCCGCTAAGACCCCACGGTCCTTCATTCAGAAGGTAGTCCACGCCGTCGAGATCGCTGACGACGGTCGGCACGAAAGGGCTCGTGAAGAGGGCCTCGAGGGAGTTGTCGTCGATTCCCAGCTTCGGAAACTCCTCGTTCAGCACGAAGGCACAATTGGAGACGAGGTGTGCGACGATCTCGTAGCCCTTCGCTCGTGCGAGGTCGATCAGCGCGCGAGAGCTCGAACCGATGTGCCGAGACGGCTCGGGCTGGACGAAGTGAACGTGCGGCTCCATGCTCGCGTTCGCCTCGATGACGACCACGCGTGGGCGGTAGCGCTCGAGCGCGCTCCACAGCAGCGGAGAGCGCCCTCGGCTGCGAGGTATGACGGGCGGATCGGAGCGATCTCTTAGGAACGCCCCTCGGTCCGGTCAGAGGCGCTGCCAACCCAGAAACGCGTTGAACACCGTCTTCACCGTCGGCGTAAGTCGCCCACGAGTGAACAGACCCGCTGCTCGCTTGATGCCCTCAGCCTGCACCGGGTACGGATGGATCACGTCGACGAAGCGACCGAGGCCAAGCTTTCCGACCATCGCGAGAGTGACCTCGCTGATCATCTCCCCGGCGTGGGTTGCGACGATCGTCGCCCCGACGATCTCGTCGGTGCCCTTCTTCGTGTGCACCTTGACGAAGCCCTCGGCCTCGCCGTCGGTAACGGCGCGATTCACCATGTGAAGAGGAACCTGCCACGTGTCCACCTCGAGCCCGGCGGCCTTCGCATCGTGCTCGTACATGCCGACGTGCGCAATCTCCGGATCCGTGTACGTGCACCACGGCATCACGAGATCAGAGAGCTTCTTTCGACCCACCGACCCGACGGAGAACAGTGCGTTCTGCACGACGATCTTCGCGGTGGCGTCCGCGGCGTGCGTGAACTTCCAGCTCATGCACACGTCACCCGCGCTGAATATTCGAGGGTTCGTCGTCTGAAGGGTGTCATCTACCTTCACGCCATCGCGCACGTCGAACTCGACCCCGGCCTCCTCGAGCCCCAGACCCTCGACGTTCGGGGCGCGCCCCACCCCGAGGAGGATCTCGTCGACGACCACCTCTTGCGTCCCGCCACCGGGCAACCAAACCTCCACTACCTTGCCTTCGGGCCGGACCTCGACCTTCTGGATCTTGCAGCCGTGGACCAGGCGAATCCCCTCGTCCGCAAACTTCTGCTGCACGACCTCGGCGGCATCGACGTCCTCGCGCGGTAGGATGTGCCCATCCGCGTGCAGGACGACAACTTCCGATCCGAGTCGACGGAACGCCTGCGCCATCTCACAGCCGATCGGCCCTGCGCCGATCACGCCAAACCGACGCGGGCGCTCGGTTAGGTTGAACAACGTCTCGTTCGTCAGGCAGCCGGCCTCACCCAGCCCCGGGATCGGCAGCTCGACGGCGCGCGCGCCGGTCGCGATGATCGCTCTCTTGAACTGAAGCGTCTGCTCACCCACGGCGACGGTATCTCGCCCGGTGAACTGCGCATCCCCGAGGTAGACCTCGACGCCGAGCTCGTCTCGATACCGGCGCGCGGAGTCCTCGGTGCTGATGACCGAACGAACGCGTCGCACCCGTTCCATGGCGAGCCCGAAGTCGGCCTGCGCGTCCGCCGCGAGGGGCAGACCGATCTCGTCGGCCGCTCGCCTCGCATCGGCAACCATGCGCGCGGCGCGGATGATACCCTTGGAAGGGACACAGCCCACGTTCAGGCAATCCCCGCCGAGATAGTGTCGCTCGATCAGCGCGACCTTCGCGCCGAGCCCGGCCGCGATGGAGGCTGCAATGAGCCCAGCCGACCCCGCCCCGACGACGACCAGGTTGTATCGTCCCGTCGGCTCCGGATTCTCCCAATCTGCCGGATGAACATTGTCGATCAGGACGCGGTTGTACTCGTCCAGCGGTTCGATCACCGGCAACTCGGACATCAGGTTACTCCTCCTTCGAAAACGGGCGTCCCCGTAGGCATTCTCATCCCACGAAGGGGGACGGGTTGCCACCCATCTCCAGGTACGTTCGAGGCGGCGGCGAGTTACGCCTACGCGGACTGGTCGACCCGCACCCGGCCGCCGCCGTTCACGACCAACGCGTCCCGGACTCCGGAGAGGAATTTACGCCACTCGGCTTCCGCATCTTCACCACGGCCGGCGCGGATCGCTTCAGTCACGGCGCGCTGGGCGCGAATCAGCCGTCGTCGGAGGCGCTTGCGCGCGGCGTCCTCGAGATCGGGCTTGATCCGGGAGCCCGTCTGCCTCGACACGAGCTCGTGCAGCAGCCGGACCAACAGAGCCAAGGTGGGATTGCCCGCCACGTCGACGAGGGTTTCCTGGAATCGAATCGCCTGCTCGGCCAGGGACCCTACCTGGTCGAACGCGCGTTCCTCTTCATCGATGACCGCCTCGAGGGCCGCCGCCGCGTCTCGGCGTGGTGCACGCTCGGCCGCGAGCCGTGCCGCAGTCGGCTCGAGCATCAACCGCACCTCGTAGACCTCGGCGAGAGTCGTCCCCTGCAGCTGGAGCAGGACGGCACAGTGTCGCGCCGCAGCCCCGACGTCCGGCGCACGCACGCGGGCTCCGCCGTGCGCTCCGCGAACGATCTCGATCAACCCCTCGGCCTCGAGGATCCGCAGGGCCTCGCGGGCCGTCGGGCGAGCGACCTCGAAATGAGCCATGAGGTCCGTCTCGTTCGGGAGCGGGCTTCCCGCAACGAGCTCCCCCGCAGCGATCTGCTCGCGAATCGAGCTCGCGATCATCTGCCCCGCCTTGGGAACCCGAACCGGCCTCCCCGCGAGAACCGGCCTCGCCGAGGACTCGGATATGGACTTGCGTGCCATCTTCAATTCGTATAATTCGCTATCGAATTAGATTCAAGCCCACGAACCCGTGGGCGAGCGAGGAGGCGTACCGAGATGGCGCGGGAGTACAAGCTGGTGTCGGCGGATTCGCACGTACTGGAACCGCCGCACATCTGGAAGACGTATCTGCCGAAGAAGTTCCACGACAAAGCGCCCTACGTCGTCCCCGACGGTGAAGGCGGGGAGGCATGGCAGTTCGCACCGGACGTCGCGCCGGCACCCATCGGGATCTACGCATCCGCCGGGCGCAGCCACGACGAGATCCGCTGGACCGGCGTCACCTTCGCCGGAGCCAACCAAGGCAACTTCCGGGGCGAGCCGCGGCTCCTGGAGCAAGATCAGGACGGCATCGACGCCGAGGTTCTCTTCGGATCGGCCCGGATGATGAGCCACTTCTATTCGGATCCTGACCCCGAGTTCCACGTCGCCGGCGTCCGCGCCTACAACGACTGGCTCGCGCAAGAAGTCGTGGCGGTCGATCCGTCTCGACTGATCGGGCTAGCCGTCCTTCCCGCGCTCGGCTGCGAAGAGGCCATCGCAGAGATGGAGCGCTGCCTCGCACTAGGCTTCCGCGGCGTCTGGCTCAACGCGATGCCGAGCGTGGGCGAGAAGATCCGCCCGCAAGACGATCCCTTCTGGGAAGCCGCGCAGGCAAACGGCGTCCCCGTCCACTTCCACGTTCGCGCGATGCGCAAGATCGCGAAACCTCGACCGAAGGGCGTACGCGGCGGCGATCTCACCGGCCTCGCGAACGTCGGCGCGGTCGACATGATGAGTCAGTTCGGCGAGATCGTGGAATCCGGCGTGCACGACCGCTTTCCGAAGCTCAAGTGGGTCATGGTCGAGGCGGGGGCGGGATGGCTTCCCTACCTCCTCGAGCAACTCGACGATCGCTGGCGCCGCAATCGATCGTGGCTACCCACCAAGCTCGAGCACGAGCCGAGCTTCTACTATCGCCGCAACTGGCTGTCGACGTTCATGATCGACCACTACGCCGTGCGCAATCGCGACGTCCTCGGTGTCGAAAACCTGATGTGGTCCACCGACTACCCGCATCACGGCTGCGACTGGCCGCACTCCCGCAAGGTCGTCGACGAGATGTTCGAAGGCGTCCCCGAAGACGAGCGCGCAAAGATGGTCGCCCGGAACGCGATCGATTTATACGGCCTCGGCTGAGGTCCCACGAAGACGGAGCAACGAACGATGGCTGCGACTGGACGCGACTACCGAATCATCTCCGCCGACTCCCACACCGTGGAGCCGCCGGATCTCTGGGAGAAGTGGCTCGACAAGAAGTACCTCGACACGGCTCCGAAGCTCGTCGATGACGGCGACGGGGGCGACGCGTGGCTCTACATGGGCGCCACCAAGCCAGAGCCTCTCGGCCTCGTGTGCTGCGTCGGCACCCGCCCCGAAGACCTGAAGTGGACCGGCGTGAAGTACGGCGAAACGATCCACCCCTCCTGCCATGACGGCGCCGAGCGCCTGAAGATCATGGACGAGGACGGAGTCGACGCCGAAATGCTGTACCCACCTCAGCGGGCCGTGCTCACGTTCATGAAGAACGAGAACAAGGAGGCCCATCTGGCCGGCATCCAGGCCTATAACCGCTGGCTCAAGGACGGTTTCTGCGCGGCGGACCCCGAACGCCTGATAGGCATCTTCCAGACACCGAACGTAGGCATCGAAACGTCGGTGTCGGAGCTGAAACGCGCGAAGAAGGAGGGCTACCGAGGCGTCGCCCTCTCCGCCTGGCCGTCGGGCGGCGAGAACCTCTCGCCCGACGACGACCCCTTCTGGAACGTCGCGGCCGAGCTCGACATGCCGGTGAGCATCCACCTGCTGCTCGCTGCCAGCACCCGCAAGAACGTCGGCTCGAAGCAGGCCGCAGTAGCCCTCGGTGCCGGCGCGTTCGCGTACACGATGCCTCTCATCACCGAGCTGATCTTCCAGGGCGTCTTCGACCGTTTCCCGAAGCTCCGCATGGCGGGCGTCGAAACCGGCATCGGTTGGATCCCGCACTTCCTCGAGATGACGGACGATCGCTACTGGCGAAACCGTCACTGGGCGGAAGTCAAGCTAAAGAAAGTTCCGAGCGACTACTTCCGCGACCATTGGCTCTGCACGTTCATCATCGATCGAAGCGGAATCGCAGCTCGCCACCAAGTCGGCATCGACAACATCGCGTGGTCGACGGACTTTCCGCATCACGGAAACGACTGGCCGTACTCGCGTAAGACGATCGACGAAATGCTCTTCGAAGTTCCGGCCGAGGAACGCGACAAGATCATCTGCACGAACGCGGCAAAGTTTTGGGGACTCGTCGAATAGACGCGCGTTGTTTCGCCGAGCAGCCGCATGCAAAACGGGATTGACAAGGCACGACGAAAGGGCGCATCATCATTGTGAAGGGAACGCGACGAAGATCGCGGACTCGACAAAGAGGCGGGCGGCTTTCGCTCTGAAAGGAAGCGCGCCGCACGCGGAACCGTCAACGCAACCAGAAAGACTCGCAGGAGGATTTCTAGGATGGACGATCCACCGGGCCAATCCGGGCGTCGTTGATCAAGTGCGACAGCGACGCCCATTCCGAACCATTCGGCGATCAATCTGCCGACAAATGAATTGTTCCCGGTTCTAAGCTGGGACTGTGTGGCAAGGACCACACCATTGAAGCCCGACCTCCCTTAGGGGATGCGTCGGGCTTCTTGCATTCGGCGTACGCCTTTCACGTCCCGAGTGGCGGTGATGGCGACACGCGTGACTACGAACGCACCCGCCTCCACCTACGATCCCACCATCCTTCGATGGGAGATGCTCACGAAGCGGCGCTTCGACGAAATCGATCGAGCGAACGCCATCGTACTCGTCACGTGCTCTCCGCTCGAAGTCCACGGGCCGCATGTTTCCGAGCGACATCGCGACCGAGAGATCCTGGAGCTCCCGTACATCTTCGCGGCAAGCGATCCGCTCCCCCACCCCGGCTCTCTCTTTTTCCATCCACAGACGACCGTGAAGGTTCTGGTCGACCTCGGTCGCTCCCTCGCAGCCCAGGGATTCAAGAACGTCTTCGTGTCGAACTTCCACGGGAGCCCGCGTCACTTTCTGTCGATTGAGAAGGCCTGCGACAAGGTGACTCGCGAGCGCGAGATCAACATGGCGTGCATTTTTTCAATTCTGATCACACGCCTCACCGGGGGCGGCTCCGAACTCTACGACGCGCTCGGCGACCTTCCCGGCGTCGAGAAGGAAAATCTCGTGGGCGACGCCCACGGTGGCCTGGTCGAAACGTCCCAGCTGCTCGCCCTTCACCCCGAGTGGGTCGAGCGGGACTACGGCGCCCTGCCGCGGCGAACCGTCGACCTCTGGCTCGACGAGCAGGGGCAAGCGAAACCGGCCGCGGAACGAGGAAAACCCCCGGGCCTCCTGGCCATGGTGAGATCCTTCCAGGCCGGCCTCGCCTTCTTTCGTGCCGATACCTACGCCGGTGCGCCCGGGGCCGCATCCCCCGAACTCGGGCACCAGATTCTCGACACCCTATCCAAACATGGAGGCGATACCGTCAGCGAGATTCTCGACGGCAAGCTCCCGCCGCAGCAGTGGCATTCGCCCCTCTGGCCCAAGCGCTTTCTCTTCACGAACACGCTCATGGTCCGGCTCTTCAATCGGCTCCTCCGGATTCCGGACGGGATCGCCTGAGCCGATCTCGATTGTTAGACGACCCGCATGCCTGGGGCCCGTTCCGACTCAACGACCATCGCGATTCTGGGCGCGGGCCTCTCGGGTATCTGTCTCGGCATCCAGCTCAAGAAGGCCGGCATCAATTCCTTCACGATTTTCGAGAAATCGGGTGGCGTCGGCGGCACCTGGCGAGACAACAGCTATCCGGGTGCGGCGTGCGACGTACCCTCGATGTTCTACTCGTTCTCGTTCGAGGTGAAGACCGATTGGTCGAGGATCTTCGCTCAGCAACCGGAGATCCTCGAGTACGTCGAGTACTGCACGGACAAATACGGGCTTCGGCCTCACATCCGCTTTGACACCGAAATCGAATCGGCGCGATTCGATGAGGCGTCCGAAACCTGGAGCCTCCGCACGGCCTCGGGCGAAGAACACGTGGCGCGAATCCTCGCGAGTGGCGTCGGACAGCTGAACCGCCCGTTCTCCCCGGAGATCCCCGGGCTCGATCGATTCAACGGCACAGCGTTCCACTCGGCCCGGTGGAACCACGACCATGACCTCGCAGGACGAGAGGTCGCGATCGTGGGCAACGGCGCGAGTGCCGTCCAGATCATTCCGGAGATCGCGAAGGAGACGAAGCGGCTCGACATCTACCAGCGCAGTGCGAACTGGCTGGTCCGCCGGAACGACCGCCCCTACTCCGAGAAACAGAAGTCACGCTTCGCGAAGTATCCGATCCTCCCTCGTCTCCAACGGGCGCTCATTTGGAGCCTCCTCGAACTACGCTGGCCGGCGTTCTCGGGGAACGACTTCTGGCAAAGGCAGATGAAGAAGATGTCTCTCGACTTGCTCGAGAACATCGTGACCGATGCCAACCTGCGTCGCGCACTAACGCCCGACTATCCCGTCGGCTGCAAGCGCATCCTCATCTCGGACGACTACTACGAGACACTCGTCCGCGACGACGTGGACGTGATCACCAACCCGATCGCCGAGGTCCTCCCCGACGGTATCCGCACCGAGGACGGCCGGATTCGAAAAGCGGATACACTCATCCTCGCGACCGGCTTCCGCACGACCGAGTTCCTCCAACCCATGGACATCCGCGGGCGCGGCGGCCTCCCCCTGAACGAGGCATGGCAGAACGGCGCCGAAGCGTACCTCGGTCTCGTGCTCCCGGACTTTCCCAACTTCTTCATGATGTACGGCCCCAATACCAACCTGGGTCACAACTCGATCATCCTCATGATCGAGTGCCAGGTGCGCTACATCATGCAGTGCATCGAACGGCTCCGTGGAAGCGACCTGTCGCGGCTGGAGATCCAGCGCGACGCGATGAATCGCTGGAGCGAAGAGTGTCAGGGCGCACTGCGGAAATCTGTCTGGGCCACCGGCTGCGATAGCTGGTACAAGCAGACGGACGGACGCATCACGAACAACTGGCCGTACGGCACGATCGCCTATTGGTGGCGAACGCGCCGACCCCAGTTCAACGATTTCGAGGAGCATTCGTGGAGCGAAACGCGCTCATCGCATCCATCGTCCTGAACGTCTTCCTATTCGCCAGTGTCCTGGGGCTGAGCTACGGCTGGCCGCTGTTCATTCACGTGAAGCAGGTCCTTCCGAAGCGGGAGCGCTACGTGAGCTTTTTCGCCGGAGCCCCGGCGAAGAGCGACGACATCGTGTTCGTGGGCGACGCCATCACGAATGAAGGGCGCTGGTCCGAGCTCTTTCCAGGCGCCCCGGTCAAGAACCGTGGCATTGATGGCGACACGACCGAGGATGTGGCCTTCCGAATCGGCCAAGTCGCCGCCGGCAAGCCCGCCAAGGTCTTCCTGATGATCGGCGGCGGCGATGCCGAAGCCGAGAAGACCGTCGAGGAGACCGCCGCCAGCTACGCCGCGATCCTCGATCGTCTCGAAGCCGACACGCCGGACAGCCAGGTCTTCGTCCAATCCATCCTGCCGCGTTCGGTCGAGTCCTGGCCGAGCATCGAGAAACGCAACTTGGCCATCCAAAAGGTCGCCTCCGAGCACGGCGCCCACTACATCGACCTCGTCCCCCTCTTCGCCGCCGAAAACGACGCAATCCGCGGAGACCTCTCCAATGACAACGCCCACCTCCTCGGCCCCGGCTACGAAGTCTGGCGCAACGCCATCACCCCCCAGGTAGGAGGGGACGTTGGTTAGTCTCGCGGTTTTTGTTTAGTCGCGATAGAACTTCGGTCGGGCCAAGAGCAATCAGTGGTTGCGACTAAACAAAAACCGCGAGACTAACCAACGTCCCCGTCCTGCGACGCTTCGGATGGTCGGGGGTAAGGGGCAGTATGGCCGAATCGTCGCCGCGGGTGGCGGCGACCTGGAGGGTTCGCTCCGAGTCCGTGCGACCGAAGAGGCTGGTGCGCAGGTGAAGCGCGTCCTCGGCTGAGTCCAACTTGAACCGTCCCATCACGACGAGGTGCGTAGACGGCTCGCCTGCGTGATCGTCACCTGGGTTGATCAACAAGCCCTGCAAGGGACGCCGACCGGCGTCGTTCGTCAACTCGAGGCGCTCCTCTACCTGCGCCGAGATGTCTCGGTAGTGCGAGGCGAACTCGGCTCTGCTCAAGCGGCCATCGTCGTCGTCATCGACGCCGGTGAAGGCCGCAACCGGGACGGACAAGACGACGAAAGCGCCGCCTTCGACGATGTTGATCGTGTCCCGCTGCTCGACCATCAGATGCGCGTGCGAGCAGAGCGGTGCGCAGAGGACGAACATCGAGAGCGCCGCAAGAACAGCGTCGATTCGTGTGGTTACCATGGTCTCTCCTCTTGGGTCTCGACTGCGTCGCTCGATGCGGGTCACGCCGAGGGAGGTCCGCCGGCGCCTCCGCCATCGATGGCCGTGCCCTTCACGCAGCGTTGGCCGAACGGGAACGAGTCCGTCAGGTAGTAGTGATAGATGCCGTCGGGAAACTCCGGTGTGACGCCTGTGCGACCATTGCACTCATCGAGATCGCCGCTTCCCGCAACATACTCGTAGTCCTGCGTGAAGGCACCGCGAGGGTAGATGCTGACGTCCGGTCGACCGGCATTCGGCGTGCTCTTCAAGGCGTAGCTACTGGTGAGGATCGTGATCGCGGAGCTCGCGTCGGCCGCGACGGCGTAGCCGTATCGGGCATAGATCGGGAAACCATCGGTCGCCCACCCGACCAGCGTCACAGCCTCGCCCTTGCCGTGCTTCTCGAGGTAGCCCTCGGGAATGCCGTGGTAATGGTACTGCCCCGTCGGCTGAACGTGTCCGTTGCTTCTGTCGTTGCCGAAGTCGAACGAGTTCTCACCCACCGCCTCCATTCGCCACCCACCGCCGTTGCCGATCGCCGCGCAGTCGCCGTCATCGGTACAGGTGCCCGCCGTTCCGACCTCGAATTTCACGCCGTTGAGCGCGTAGGCGACGGTCATGGTGGCGGCACCCGTCTCGCTCGCGATCTCCGGCGACAACGGGAAGTCCACCTCGATGTTCTGGGTGCTGATCGCGGTCGGATTGTTCGCGTTCGGGAACGTCCCGACCTCGTGGTCGGGAAGGCCGTTGGCGGACAGCGAGCGGAGGTCGTCCGAGCAGAACCAGTCGGCCGTACTGGTGTCCTGGACCGACTCGTCGGCGTTCTCGACGGTCTGGCTGTACTCGCAGAGTACATCGGCGGTGGTTCCAGTGCCGTCCGTCGGCTCTACGGGTGTCTCGACCGTAGGTTCGTCGGTTCCCCCGTCCGCCGAATCTGATCCGGCCGCGCCCACTTCCGAACCGCCGCCGGAGCCGCCTCCACAACCGAGAAGGGTCAGGGTGCCAAAGATCAATAGAAGTCGCTGAATCTCGTTCCGTCGCATGAGATCTCGTTCCTCTCCGGGTTGCCCGCGGGCAAGGTTGGACGGACGGAATCGCAGGAACCATGCCACCCGCAAAACGACCGGATTGCGGGACCCGGACGTCTCGCGGCTGCGAAAATCGCAGCCGGGTATGCGGGCTCCGCAGTCGACGATTACGTGACCAACGGCCCTCGAACTCCCGCCGACCCCGAGCCGCTCGCGCCGGGTGAATCAGCCTCTCCGCACCCCGAGCCCGGCCGACAGCCCGCCCATCAGGGCCGCTTGATCCGAGACCGATCGACGACCTAGGTTCGGGACCCATGCATCCGAATGACATGCCTCGATTGCTCGAGCCCGGCTATCTGGACCTCGAGACCGGAATCCGCGAACTCGAAGACGGGACCGTCCTCGTCGCCGCCCTCACCTCCATGGCGGGAGTCACCGCCGAAATGGTCCGGTGGTGGTTCGCCGACTTTCTCGCAACGACGGAGCACTACAAGTGGTGGCATCCAGTCGATCACCATTGGATGGACTGGGAGCACAAGGCCCCCGGTGAGATCGTCGGGGCACACCACCTCGTTGAGGAGACCATCGGCGGCATTCGGCAAAAGCTGCGGATCGAGTTCCTCGACCCAACCGAGATCTTCCGCGCGGATCGCCTCGTCTCGTTCGATGGGGTCGCGATCCCCGCCCGCTCGGGCCCGCTCGACGGCCCCTTGAGCTTCGCCCGGATGTGTCACGTCGTGCGCAACCAACCGTGGGGCGCGGAGATGCGCAGCCGCTTCTGGCTCGGTGTCGTCGAGAGCCGCGACGGAACGGACGTTCCCGACCTCCGCGGCCCCGACGGCAAGCTCCCCATTCCGCCCGAGCTCCCGGCCGGGCTGCAGCGGCACTGCTCGGAGGAGATGAGTTACCTCGCCGCCTTTCTACCCGAGCTCTACCGACGCGAAACCGGCACCTGAGCGCGATTACAAGACCCGGCCACAGCGCACGTTGCGTCGGGCTAGATCACGACCCTCCGCACGAGGAGACCCGTGGTCTCAGACAGCCAAGCCCCTACCCCGACCCGGGCTCGCGATCCAACAATCTCTGTGGGATGGGCGCCCCCGTCATCAGCTCTCGGAGTGCGTATCCGTCGGTACTGAACGGCAGCCACAGGAGCTCGATCGGCAGGCCCTCCACCGATTCCGCCAAGGCCGGGCGCGCCGCGCCGCGGACCGCTTCGTCCGCGATCCCGACGGCAATGAAGCGGGCGAGAGCGCGTGCGTCTTCTTCGTCGAGCGCGCACCCAACGAGCCCCGACGGGATGTCGTCCGCTCGTGGGATGGTGGACGCCTGCCGCGTGAGCCGCGCGCCCAGATCGAAGAGCGCCTTCACACGCCGGCATCGAAAGGCGGGCGCGAAGATGGCGGCTCCCTCCAGGCCGCCCACACGCCACACCGGCAGATGGCAAGCGACGTCGCCCTCCCCGTTCGCGACGCCGAAAGAGATGGGGTCGAGGCGATCTCCGCGCGCAAGCCATCCTCGCTCACACGACGAACACTGGAAGAGGATGTCATCGGGCCGCAACGGTAGATCCCACCCGCAATTCGGGCAGACGAGCGCGCGAAATCCCAACGTGCGGGTACGACGCCGGGCGCCTGTTCCGAGCGCCGTGACGAGATCCGGCTCGGCGTCGTCGCAGAGAATCTTTCCCGACACACCATCGACGACCGCAACTGCCTCGGTCGACCCGACATTGATCGGAACCATCCAAAACGGGAAGTACACCATCTGAAGGACGACGCGCAGAAGCTCGCGACTCCGCACGTCTCCGCCACCGTCCCCGACCGCTCTTTCTCGCGCAGAGCGTGGCGTGAGATCCGCCGAGACGACGACCGCTTCGCCTGTCGTCTCACGATCGAAGAGTCGGAGCCCGAGTGCCGCCGGCCGAACTCCCAGCGAATGTGGAACGACGGACGTCTCACGCGCCACGAAATTTCGCTCGAGAACTCGGCTCGTAAAGCGGGGACTGGCGTCGTCGCCCTCTAGCGCAACGTCCATCGCCTCTTTGGAGCCAGGCACCGGCACACCGAGGAAGGCGGACATATCGCGTACGTTCTGGCGACGGCTACGCTCGGAATCCCCTCGCTGCCAAGCGATCTCCTCGGCGGTGAGGCGGTAATACGGGACCAGATACAGCGTACCACCCCCGACGTGGGCGGCTTGCCGGTCGGCCGGCAAACTAAACCGCACGAGCGACCGTGCGTCAGACTCGGCGATGCGAGCGGGAATCGTGTAGCTCAGCACCTGTCGGCGCCCGGTGATGAGCAACTGCGACCGACAGTGCGCACATCGGATCGCGCGCGCTGCGTCGTCGAAGTCGAGCGGCGCACCGCAGGTCGGGCACTCGGTCGAAACGACAGCGGTCGTGGTCACGGGGCCGCGGCGGGCGGGGCTCCGGCCGCAACGACACGCTCGCCGCAGTGGAAGCAGAAACGCGTTCGGGGCGGCAACACCGTCGAGCACTTCACGCACCGCAAGACCATGCCGAGATCCAGGCCACACGAGGAACAGAATCGAGCCTGTGCCGTCACGTTCTTCTCACAACGCGTGCAGCGCAGAACGGTGACCATCTGGTGGCCGCAGTGGGCGCAGAAGCGACTATCGACCGTGACGTCACCGTGGCACTCGGGGCAGTGCACGACGCCGCGGGAGAGCGAGCCCTGGTCGGCGAGAAGCTCACCGCTTCGCGAGTGAAGCAGCATGCCGGGGAGCATCATTCCCAGCCCGGCGCCCATTCCGAGCCCCATTCCGGTTCCGGCGCCATCGGCGCCACCGCCGCCGTTGCCACCCCCACTGCCGCCGGCCGCGTCCCCCAGGGCGGTCGCGGCCTTGAACTTGAGGAACTCGTCCAGGTTCCCCGCTGCGGCCATGCCGGCTCGGGAGTCGATGACGCGCTGAACATCCTCGGGAGGGGTGATGCGGTTGATCAGCAGATCAACCAGTTCCGCACCGTACTTCCCGAAGTCCGTCTCGAGCCGACCGCGCACTTGGGTCGCCATCTCGTCGTACTGCTGCGGGAGATCGAGGAGTGCCTCGACCTTCTCGCCGAGGAAGTCGTTCAAGCGCGACACAATCAACTCGCGAAGGTAGTCCTCGATCGAACCCGTCGTATAGGAGCCCTGCGTGCCCACCAGTGTATTCACGAACAGGAGAGGCTCGGTGACCCGCATCGTAAAGGCGCCGAATGCCCGGAGTCGAATCAGCCCGAGTTCTCGGTCGCGGAAGGCGACGGGATCCTTCGTGCCCCAGCGGAGATTGGTGAACACCTTCAGGTTCACGAAGTAGACCTCGGCGCGGAACGGACTCGTGAAGCCCCAGGGCAGCGAGAGGACCTTCGTGAGGATCGGAAGGTTCATGCTGCTGAGCGTGTGCCGGCCCGGACCGAGGACGTCCAAGCCCCGTCCGTTCTTGAAGAAAATCGCCGCCTGGCTGTCGCGCACGACCAACTGCGCACCGAACTTCGTTTCGCCCGAGCCCAACTCCGGGACGCGGTGAACGATCTCTTCGCCGGTGTCATCGAGCCATTCGATGACCTCCATGAACTGAGACATTTGGGACTCCTCTCCTCCTCAGGACATCGGTTCGGAACCGGAAATCCTTGATCTCTCGGCGGGGGTAAAACTCTTACGCAAGAAACGGCGTTCGGATGTCGATATCTCCTAAGGAGATCGACACCTTTGTCCTTCACGCCATATGCTCTGCTCCCCCTTGTCACCGCGCTCGCGCTGGCGTGGTTGGGAATGCATGCGTGGCGGCGGAGAGCATCTCCGGTCGTGGCCTACTTCGTCGTCGTCGTGGCCGCTCAGTTCCTCTGGGTCACCGCGTACGGCTTCGAGATCATCCTCACCGATCTGTGGGCCATGGCCATCGCGGCGAAGATCGTCTACCTGGGCGTCGTTTTCATCTGCCCCGCGCTGCTACTCGTCGTCCTGCATCTGGCAGGACGCGCGCACTGGGTTACTCCGCGGCTGATTCTCGCCCTCGCGGTGATCCCGGTCCTCACCCTGATCGCGGTGTGGCTCCCGACCGGTCTCGTCTGGACGACCGTACGATTCGCCGAGGGGACGCCCTTCCCCGAGATCCGCGTCGAACACGGGTGGGGATTCTGGGCCCACGTGGCCTATGCGTACGCGATCCTGGTCTTCGTCACGGGCATTCTCGTCCAGAAGCTCTGGGTGGAACGAGCGCACGGCCGGCGCGAAGCCCTGACGATGCTGGGCAGCCTGTCGTTCCCG
Organism: Candidatus Binatia bacterium; assembly: GCA_029243485.1. NCBI lineage: Bacteria > Candidatus Binatota > Binatia (SeqCode) > Binatia bacterium. The sequence continues at coordinate 96,114 of JAQWRY010000052.1, forward strand.
TGGGCCTCCAACGCGCTCTTCCTTTCCGGCGTCGAGCTCATCCCCGCAGTAGACCTCACCCCATTCGCGTTTTCCCTGACGGCGAGTGGACTCGGCTGGTCACTCTCGCATCGTGGCCTCCTCACGCTCTTGCCCGTCACCCGCGGTGACCTGCTCGAGAAGATGACGGACGCCGTAATCGTCCTCGATGACGACGATCGCATCGCAGAGATCAACGCCACCGCGCGTGAGCTGCTCGCCGTCCGCCGGGAACCGGGCCAGCCCGCACACGAAGCCTTCGCCAACTTTCCCGACCTGCTCGAACGCATGAACTCGGTCTCGCCGATGCGGTCCGAGGTCAACTTCGGCCAGGGCATCGTGCAGCGCAGTTTCGACCTGCAGGTGTCCGTACTGCAAACTCGCCGCGGCAAGCCCGCCGGTCGCATGCTCGTTCTGCGCGATGTCACGGTTCGGAAGTACTGGGAAGCCGAGCTCGCGCGCTCCAAGGAAGCGGCGGAGTCGGCGACGGTTGCGAAGTCGGAGTTCCTCGCCAACATGAGTCACGAGATCCGCACGCCCATGAACGGCGTCCTCGGCGTGACCGACCTTCTCCTCGATACCCGACTCAATACCGCGCAGACCGATCTCGCGAAGACGATCTACTCGTCCGCAGCTGCGCTTCTCGAGATTCTCAACGACATCTTGGACTTCTCGAAGATCGAAGCCGGGAAGCTCGACATCGAGTCCACGCCGTTCGACCTGCGAGACGCAGTGGAGAGCGTTGCGGGCCTCCTCTCCTTCCGCGCACAGGACAAGGGCATCGACCTCGTGGTCGAACACGACCCCGACCTCCCCAATAGCTTCATGGGCGACCCGACACGAATCCGGCAGATCCTCACGAACCTCGCCGGGAATGCGATCAAGTTCACAAGAAAAGGAACCGTGCGCGTTCAGGTCGACGTGCAGCCCGAGGAGCAGCAGTACGTCATAACCCTCCGCGTCGCGGACAGCGGGATCGGCATGGAGCCCGAGCAACTCGCGCGTGTCTTCGAAAAATTCTCACAGGCAGACGCCTCCACCACGCGCCGGTTTGGTGGCACCGGCCTCGGCCTTTCGATCGCCCGCGAACTGGCGAAACGAATGAACGGCGACGTTGAGGTCTCGAGCGAGGTCGGAAAGGGATCGCTCTTCACCGCGACCCTCCGCCTGGATTCGGCCCCCACCGAAGCGCCGACGGCCCCAGAGGGCTTGGGGACAAAGGCCCCCGGGGAGAACCCAGACCCCGGGGTCCAACCGATGCGCGTCCTTCTGGCCGAAGACAACCGCGTGAACCAACTGGTCGCCAAGGGAATGCTCGAGAGACTCGGACACGAAGTCGTCGTTGCCGGTGACGGCAGCGAGGCGCTCGAGCTACTCGCAGCGGGTGCCTTCGATGTCGTGCTGATGGACTGCCAGATGCCGAAGCTGGACGGCCTGGAAGCGACAGCCGAGCTTCGGAATCGCGAGGCGGAAGACGAGCACGTCCTCGTCATTGCACTCACCGCCAACGCGATGCGGGGCGATCGCGAGCGTTGCCTCACCGCCGGGATGGACGACTACCTGAGTAAGCCACTGACCCGGCGAGCGCTCGAAGTCACGCTGGAGAAGTGGCTCGGCCGAAGCGGCGCCGAGCCGGCGCCCGTTACGCCATTTTGAAGCGGTACCGAACCGGCAACTGCTTCAGTCCCACGACGAAGCTCGAACGAATCTGGGCCGGCTCGCCGGCCCGCTCGATCGACTCGAGCCGCGCCCGGAACTGACGCAGAAGAGCGGCCTGCGACCGCCGTGCCAGGTGCGCGCCGAGGCAGAAATGCTCGCCGATGCCGAAGCCCAGATGCGGGTTCGGGTCGCGATCAGCGCAGAACGAATCCGGGCTCTCGAACATGTCTTCGTCGCGGTTGGCCGACGCGTAGAAGAGGACGAGCTCGTCGTCCTTCCGGATCTTCTGCCCGCGAAGTTCCGTATCTTCCGCCGCCGTGCGCTTCATGTAGTTCACGGGCGTAACCCAGCGAACCGACTCCTCGACGGCGCGGTCGACGACGTCGGTACTACTGCGAAGCTTCGCGAGCTCATCCGGGTTATTTAGAAACGCATCCATGGCTCCGACGAGAGCATTCTTCGTCGTATCGTGACCCGCCGTGAAGACGATGAGGCAGTAGCCGAACGTCTCCATCGGGCCCATCGGCTCACCGTCGATCTTGGCGTTCGCGATGATACTCGTAAGATCGTCCGTCGGGTTCGCGCGACGATCTTCGACGATCTTCGAGAAGAACTCGAAGAGCTCGAAACCGAGGTCCCGAATCGCAGCCTGGCGATCCTCGGCGGAGCGCTGCAGGTCCGGGTCGTCGGCGGCGAAGAGCTCGTTGGTGATTCTGAGAATCCGCGGTTCTTCCTCGCGCGGTACACCCAGGATCGTCGAGAGGATCCGAAGCGGATGTGCGGCGGCAACGTCGGGCGAGTAGTCGCACTCACCCTCGCCGGTCTTCCCGGCCAGCTCGTCGACGAGCGAAGCTGCGCTGTTCTCAATGAGATCGTCCAGCTTGTTGAGCGCGCGCGGCGTGAACCAAGCGCTGGTCACCTTGCGGAACGTGACGTGCTCGGGCGGATCCATCTCGATGATGGTCCGCATCGCCCCGATGCCCTCATCCCGTTCGCGCGTCTGCGTCTCGTCGAGAAGGACGATCCCCGGGGAGCTGAGAAAGAGATTCGGCTGCTTGGAGACCTCGCAGATATCGGCATGCTTCGTGATCGCCCAGAAGGGCGGATAGCCGGGAGCGTTGCACGGATGGACCGGCGATTCCCGCCGGAGCTCGGTGAAGGTGCCATGCGGAGTCCCTTGGTCCGCATAGGACTGGGGGTCGATCAGATCGAGACCATTGGTGAGTGCCACGCGTTCTACTCCTTCGCCGGTTCGATGGTGTGTGCCGCTTCGTGGTGCTGGCGTAATAGATCTGCCCCAAAATCACCAGTCGGATCACGCCAGAGTACGTGAATGTGCCTCGCATCATCGACGGTGTTGTCGAACTCGATCAGCAGGGTCGGGCCCTGCAGTCGATAGTAGATCTCCTCGCCCGGCGTAGTGGAACCCGCCCAAGCGAAATGAAGGGACTCCCGACCCGCGGCATCGATGCGCGCCCTCTCGCTCGACGCGATCCGGGTCGACACGTTCTCGAAATACGCCTCGAGGAGTGCGTTCAGGAGCCGCTTCTGATCGGGAGTCAAAGCGTCTCCGGGAATGCCGACCGGCGGAAGGTTCGGATCGACCCGCTCCCCGCCCCCGACGAAGAGATCGCGATCGAGCTCAAGGGGGAGAGTTGCGCGTTCCCGTTGCTGGGCGTCTAGAGAGAGATAGAGAGCCCGCGCCGTATCTTCTTCCTTCGCGAGAACCCGAAGTCCGGCGGGCCCTATTCCACCGGGCGGAACCTCTCTCGGCTGTCCGCCGAAGAAGAGCGGCGTCGGTGAGACCGCGCCATCGACGACAGTGAAGTTCAACGAGAGATGGTGACCGTCGAAGCGATATCCCCAAGGATCTTCGCCGGAAGGATCGCCGTACAACGAGAGGTAGTAGAGATCGGTGCCGCGGATCCCGGCCAGGCTCGCGAACAGGGCCATATACCAGACGTCCTTCTCCTCCATTCGAACGACCTCGTCTTCGAGTCCACGGATGTCGTCGGCCTTCTTGCGACCGACCGGGCCGAGGGACGCCTCCACGAGGTCACCGACCTTCGCAGACGACTCCTCCCCCATGTCGCGCAACGTGAGCCCCTCGAGCAACAACGGGGCGAGGCGCAGATCGTACCGCTCGTCGTCGTCGAACGCGTAAGTCGCTGATTCGAGATCGTCTACCGAGAGGGACTCCCGGACGGCAATCGCCGCAGCCGTCATTTTGACCGCAGCCGAAGAAGCCCGGTCGGCCGCCGACGCGCTCCCTACAAGACCCAACGCGGCGATGCCGACCGCCAAGCATGCCGTACCTGAGCGAGTCCTCACGAGGCGTCGGTCTTCTGAACGAGCTCTCCGCGACCGACGTAGAACGAAACGTAGTCTTTCAACCCTTCGACTTCCTTGAACGGGTCTTCGTACGTCCAGACCGCATTCTCATCGAGCTGATCGCCGACGCGGATCGTCCAGTATGCGGCGTGCCCCTTGAACGGGCAGAACGTCTCGTGCGTCGTCCGATCGAGGAGATCCATCCGGACGTCCTCCCGGGGGAAGTAGACCACCGGGGGATGCTTCGTCTCCTTCACCAGAAGCGTTCGGCGACTGTCGGCGATCTCTTGATCTCCGAGGCGCACTCGCACTCGCTCTTCATTCGGCTCCAGGTCGACGCGATAATCCGGATACTGCTCGTAAAGTGATTCACCTCTAGGCATGACGTTCTCCTCCTGGCTTCATCCGCCAGGGTAGGGGTCGGATCGCTCAGCCCGCAAACGGCCCGGAGGGATGCGAGGCGAGCCGCTCGAAGTCGTGGCCCGGCGCGTAGTCGGTCGTGAGAACGCGACCGGTACTATGGCGATCGTGGACGGACGGCACATGGAGGAAGGGATGGTCCGCGTACAGTTCGGCGAATGCGCGCTGAGTGCTCGCCTCACACTCGGAGTCGAGCTCTTCCAGGATCCGGTCGCGCAACTCGTCCACGATCGGACCGGTCTCCAGCGCGCGGTAGATCGCGCCGAGCATCGGATAGAGCCACGACGCGTTCTTCAGGTCGCTGCGGGTCGATGTCCGCAAAGAGCGCGCCCAACGGCGCCCCGAGCTCTCGTTCGAGTTCGGCGGCGAACATCGGTCAGGTACATGAGGGACCGCTTTTCGGGCGCGTAGGAGAAGAGTCCGGAGGCGATATTGGTCGAGCGCCGACCAATCGGGTCAGCGGGCGTACCGCCGGCGAGTGCCCCGAAGTGAGTTTGTCCGCTTCCGCCACGTCCGCGCTCCGCGGAGGCGAGCCTTTCGGGCGACGGAGCCGAATCCCAAGAACAGCCTCGCCTCGCGCGCAGCATGACGCGAACCGCGGCCGGGTTTCAACCTATGTTCCGCGCTCGAGCGATCAGACGCTGACGATCAGGCGGGAACGAAGCGGCTGATCGTATCCACGACGCAGGCGGGGCGATCACCGCCTTCGATCTCGACCGTCACGCGGACCTTCGCCTGGACCGCACCGCCTTTGACCTCTTCGGCCTCGACGAGCTGACCGCGACCGCGCACGCGCGAGCCCACGGGAACCGGCGCCGGAAAGCGCAGCCTGTCGGCACCGTAGTTCACGCCCATCGAGACGTTCCGAACCTCGAGGATCTGCGGCAGGAAGAGGTTCACCAGCGACATCGTGAGATAGCCGTGCGCGATCGTCGATCCGAACGGCCCATCCTTCGCGCGCTCCGGGTCGACGTGAATCCACTGGTGGTCACCCGTGGCGTCCGCAAAGAGATCGATGCGCTTCTGCTCGATCTCGAGCCAATCGCTCGCTCCGAGCTCGTTGCCCACCGACTCCAGCAGCTTGGCCGGAGTCTCGAAGATCGTCGCTGCCATCTCAGCCTCCACTGGTGTTCTTCGCCGCATCCAGGAACGGCGGTGGTTCCCCCCCGCCATGCAGCTGTAGACTCGCGCCACTCACGTAACTGGCCATCGGAGACGCGAGAAAGACGCAAGCATCCCCAACGTCCGTCGGGATCGCCATCCGCCCCAGCGGCACCGTCGCGCTGACCCGCGCGATGCCCTCATCGTCACCGTAGTGGAGATGCGCCTGCTCTGTGCGCACCAAGCCCGCGGCGATCGCGTTCAGACGCACCTTGGGGGCCCACTCGACCGCGAGGGACTGCGTCGCGCTCAGCAGACCCGCCTTCGCCGCTCCGTACGCCGTCGTGCCAGGCGACGGCCGTTGTCCGCTCACGCTAGCGATGTTCACGATCGAACCGCCATCGTCCTGGTTTTGCATCACGGCGTTGGCGCGCTGGGCGAAGTTAATCGGGGCCAACAGGTTAAGAGCGATGATTTTCTCGGTGAACCTCGGAGAAACCGTCGCGGCATCCACGAACGGTGCGCCGCCCGCATTGTTCACCAGCGTGTCGAGGCGACCGAAACGATCCGTGGTCGCGGTCACCACGGCGTCGATCTGTTCGACGTCGCGCACATCCGCCTCTAAGAAGACCGCGGTGCGACCGCCCGCCGCAGGCAGATCGTCCGGGGCACTCCGACCGCAGATCACGACCTCGGCCCCCGCCTCGAGGAATCGGTCGGTGATCCCTCGTCCTACGCCCTTGCCGCCGCCGGTGACGAGAACCACGCGGCCGGTCAGATCGATCGTCAGTGACACAGGATCTTCTCCTCAGAGGCCGATGTTGCGTGCGATGCGTTCGCGATGAAACGGCGCGTCGCCCAGAAGCGTCTCACTCGATTTGGCCCGCTTGAAGTAGAGGTGCACGTCGTACTCCCACGTGAAACCGACGCCACCGTGAATCTGAATGCTGTCCGCTGCGCAGCGGAAGTAGGCGTCCGAGCAGTAGGCCTTGGCGAGCGAGGCGAGCGTCGGCACTTCCGGATCGCCCTCGGCCTGCGCCGCAGCGGCGTAGTAGACTGCCGAACGCGCCGACTCGATGAGCACCAGCATGTCCGCGCACTTGTGCTTGACCGCCTGGAACGAGCCGATCGGGCGACCGAACTGAGCCCGCTCCTTCGCGTACGCCACCGTTAGGTCCAGACAGCGCTGCGCGCCGCCCAGCTGCTCCGCCGCAAGAGCGACGAGCGCCCCGTCGATCGCGGAGGACAGGATCGGCCAACCTGCACCCTCTGCTCCGAGGAGACTCGATGCCGGAAGGCGTACATCCCGAAGTGTGATCTCCGCCTGATGCCGGGTCTGGTCGACCGTCGGCAGGGCACGGACCTCGACGCCTTGCGTGTCGGCAGGCACGAGGAAAAGGCTCACGCCGTCTTCGCCGGTGGTGCCGTCGCGGCGTGCGGCAACGACCAACAGGCCCGCACTCGCGCCGTCGGGAACGAACGTCTTGAGCCCGGTCAGAATGAAGTCGCTACCGTCGCCCCGCACGGTCGCTTCGATGCCCGCCGCATCCCACCGTCCGCCGGCCTCGGTGTACGCGACCGTCGCGATCGTTTCGCCCGACGCGATACCGGGAAGGATCTCTTCCTTCTGCGCCTCGCTGCCGCCACCGAGAATCGCGCCACCGGCGAGGCAGATGCTCGAGAAGAACGGCGAGCACAGCAGCGCCGCGCCCATCTCCTCCATCAGAGCGACGAGCTCGATCGGCCCCAATCCGAGACCGCCGTACTCCTCCGGGATCACGACGGCAGACCAGCCGAGTTCCGCGCCAATGCGCCGCCAGAGATCCGGGTCGTAGCCCGACTCGGACTCCATCGCCTGCCGGATCTTCTCAGAGGAGGAGTTCTCTGCGAGGAAGCTCCGCGCAGAGTCGCGCAGGGCCTCCTGCTCCTCGTTGAAGGATAGATTCATGCGTCGGGCCGAATCAGGTCCCGTAGACCTTCTGCGGTTCCGGGGCTTCGTCCAGCAACTTGCGCACGACGGGGCCGATCTCGGCGGGATCCCACCGGGCGCCTTTGTCGACACCGGGGCCGGTACGCCATCCGTCGGAGACGTTGATCTGACCGCCCTGCACCTCGAAGACACGGCCGGTGACTTCAGCGGACTCGGTGCTGCCGAGCCAAGCGACGAGAGGAGAAACGTTCTCGGGCGCCATCGAGTCGAAGCCGCTGTCAGGCTTGGCCATCATGTCCGAGAAGGCTTCCTCGGTCATCCGCGTGCGAGCCGACGGTGCGATAGCGTTCGAGGTGATGCCGTACCGACGAAGCTCCGCCGCCTGCACCAACGTGAGCGAAGCAATGCCGCCCTTGGCGGCCGAATACGTCGCCTGCGCGATGCTCCCCTGCAGACCGGCGCCGGAGCTCGTGTTGATGATCCGCGCGTCGACCTTCTCGCCGGCCTTCACCTGATCGCGCCAGTACTTGCAGGCGTGACGGGTCGTGCAGAAGTGGCCCTTCAAGTGGACCCGAATGACAGCGTCCCACTCGTCCTCGGCCGCGTTCACGAACATACGGTCCCGCAGGAAGCCGGCGTTGTTCACCACGACGTCGAGACGCCCGAACGCGTCGATCGCAGTCTGGACCAGGCGCGCACCGCCTTCCCAGTCGCCAACATCATCGCCGTTGATCGCGGCCTGGCCGCCGAGCTTCCGGATTTCCTCCGCAACCTCGTGCGCCGGTCCTTCCGAACCACCCGTGCCGTCGATCTCGGCGCCCAGGTCGTTCACGATCACGTTCGCACCCTGGCGAGCGAACTCCAGCGCGTGCGCGCGCCCGAGGCCACGGCCCGCGCCCGTTACGATGACGACTCTTCCGTCGCAGATCCCACCCATGTTCGTTGCTCCGTGATTCCGCTGGGCTCAGTCGAGCCGCTCGATGATGGTGACGTTCGCCTGCCCGCCGCCCTCGCACATCGTCTGGAGGCCGTATCGGCCACCCGTGCGCTCGAGCTCGTGCAGCAGCGTCGTCATGAGCTTGGCGCCCGTCGCGCCGAGCGGGTGTCCGAGAGCGATGGCACCACCGTTCACGTTCACCTTGTCCAAGTCGGCACCGGTCTCCTTCTGCCATGCGAGGACGACCGACGCGAAGGCCTCATTGATCTCGACGAGGTCCATGTCCTCGATCTTCATGCCCGTCTTCCCCAGAGCATAGGCCGTCGCCGGGATGGGCGCGGTCAACATCCACACGGGATCCGCGCCGCGGACGCTCAAGTGGTGGATTCGCGCGCGGGGCTTCAGGCCGTACTTCTTCACCGCCGCCTCAGAGGCGACGAGGATCGCTGCCGATGCGTCGGAGATCTGGCTGGCGACCGCTGCCGTGATGCGTCCGCCCTCTTGCAGGGTCGGGAGCGTCGCCATCTTGTCCAGATTCGTCTCGCGCGGCGTCTCGTCGACGAGAAGGTCTCCGATCGGAACGATCTCCTTCTCGAAGCGGCCGCCCTTGATCGCGCCCCAGGCGCGCTCGTTGGACTGCAGCGCGAACTCTTCCATGTCCCGACGGGAGATGTCCCATTTCTCGGCGATCATCTCCGCCGATCGGAACTGCGAGACCTCTTGCGTGCCGTAGCGCTCGACCCAGCCCTTGGACGACGAGAACGGATCCGTGAAGCCCAGGGGCTCCGCGCACGTCATCGCCGACGAGATCGGGATCATGTTCATGCTCTGAACGCCGCCCGCGACGACCACGTCGCTCGTGCCGCTCATCACCGCCTGCGCCGCGAAGTGCACGGCCTGCTGCGACGACCCGCACTGCCGGTCGATCGTGGTACCCGGCACTTCGTCCGGGAGCCCGGCCGCGAGCCAGCAGGTGCGCGCGATGTCACCGGCCTGCGGGCCGATCGTGTCGACGCAGCCGAAGACGACATCTTCGACGATGTGCGGGTCGATGCCCGTGCGCTCGACGAGCGCCTTCAGCGAGTGGGCGCCGAGATCCGCCGGGTGCATGCCGGCGAGCTTGCCCTTCTTGCGGCCGGTCGGGCTCCGCAGGGCATCGATGATGTACGCTTCAGGCATCGGAAGAGCTCCTTACTTGGAAACGATGACGGACGACCCGTGTCCGAACAGGCCCTGGTTGGCGGTGATTCCGGCTTTCGCGTTCTCGACCTGACGGCCCTCGGCCTGACCTCGAATCTGCCAGGTGAGTTCACAGACCTGAGCGATCGCCTGCGCCGGAACGGCTTCACCGAAGCAGCCCAGCCCACCGCTCGGATTGACCGGCACACGGCCGCCGATCGTGGTCTCGCCATCGTTCAACAGCTTCTCGGCTTCGCCGGGCTTGCAGAGACCGATGTTCTCGTACCAATCGAGTTCGAGAGCGGTCGAGAGATCGTAGACCTCGGCCATGCTCATGTCCTCAGGCCCCATGCTGGCCTGTTCGTACGCGTTGGTCGCGATCGAATCCCGGAAAGGCGTCTCGGGAACGCCGACGGTGTGCGCCGAATCGGTCGCGAAGTTCGGCATCTCGATCACGTCGTTCGGGTACTGCGGCGTAACGGTGGAGATGGCCTTGATCTTCACCGGGTCCGTCGTGTGCTTGCGGGCGTACTCCATGCTGCAGATCACGACCGCCGCCCCGCCATCGCTCGTCGCGCAGATGTCGAGAAGACGAAGGGGGTCGGAGACGAGCGCGGAGTTCTGGATCGCCTCCTCGGTGACTTCCTTCCGGTAGCGCGCGTTCTTGTTGTGCAGACCATGGCGCGAATTCTTCACCTTCACTTTGGCGAAGTCGCTCTGGGTCGCACCGTAGAGATCCATGCGGCGACGAGCGTAGAGGCCGAAGTAGATCGGGTTCGTCGCACCGAGCAGGTGGAACCGGAGCCAGTCCGGGTCGTCCTTCCGGTCACCGCCGGTTGGGCCGAAGAAGCCCTTCGGCGCGGCATCGGCGCCGACGACGAGAGCGACGTCGCACATTCCGGCGAGGATGTGTGCGCGGGCCGTCGCGAGAGCCTGCGTGCCACTCGCGCACGCACCGTAGGAGCTCACGACGGGAACACCTGTCCAGCCGAGGGCCTGCGCAAACGAAGCGCCGGACACGAAGCCCGGGTAACCGTTCCGCACCGTCTCACCGCCGGCGATGAGTTGGATGTCCTTCCACGCGAGACCTGCGTCGTCGAGGGCATCGTTGGCGGCCTGAACGCCGTACTCCACGAAGTTGCGGCCCCACTTCCCGAACGGGTGCATGGCCGCTCCCAGAATGGCGACTTCCTTGGCCATGATCAGTTCCCCTCCGTCACGGGTTTCCACTTCCAGATGATGTACTCGTTGTCGTCGTCCTCGTAGAGCTGGTCGAGGACGAGCTGCATCTCCATCCCAACCTTCAGGTCGGCGATTTCGACATCGGCGACGACCTGACCCAGAACGACCATCTTCTCCTGGTCGAGTTCGACCGCGGCGATGATGTACGGCACGAACGGGTCCGCAGCGACGTAGGGCTTCGGCGGCGGGTAGCAGTTGTTCGTGTAGGACCAGAGCTTGCCACGCTGGCTGAGCGGGACCTCCGTGAACTCGGAGCCCCTACAGCCGGGGTTCCGACAGAAGAATGTCTCCTTCGGGAAGAAGTAGCTCTTGCAGTCGTTGCACTGGCTGCCCAACAGGGCGGCTTCGCCGTCGGCGATGAACCAGCCGTCGACGGCCGGAACCCGGTTCTTCTGGTTGCTCATATCGTGTTGGACCCTTGTGAGACTTCGCGGTCAAACCCGCGCGCTGAATCCGAAAGAAGGGGCCGGCGCGTCGGAATCGAGTACGGCGTCGGCGATGCGCCGGCGGTGCCAGCGCCGACTGCCCCAGGCGGCTTCGAGCGCCCAGGCGCGTTTCATCCAGAGGTGGAGATCCACTTCCCAGGTGTAACCGATCGCACCGTGTACCTGCAGAGTGGTCTTGGCGGCGAGATTCGATGCTTCCGACGCCGCCGCGATGGCCTGCGAGACGTCGATGGAGCGCGCCGGATCCGAGTGCGCCACGGAGTGCGACGCGCGGTAGATCAGAGGCCGCGCGAACTCCGTCTTGACCTGCACCGTCGCGAGCATGTGCTTGATGGCCTGGAACGAGCCGATCGGCTTTCCGAACTGCTCGCGCTGCTTCGCGTACTCGACCGCGATCTCGACCATCCGGTGCGCCATCCCGACGAGTTGGGCTGCGACGGCCAGTGCGCCACGATCGATCGCTGCGGCCAACACCGTGGCGGCAAGTTCGCCCTCTGCGATCTGTGTCTTCGAAGACGGCGTGAAGTCCACCGTAAACAAGCGGCGCGAAGCGTCGGAACAGACCTGCGCCGTGAGCTGCACCTCTGCGCGCGGCAACGCGTGCAGCGCGCCATCACGCTCGAGAAGGAGGAGGTCGGCAACGTGGGCATCCGCCACCACCGGACTCAGCCGATGGCCGACCGTGAGGATGGCCTCACCGGCCGCGACCTTGGGAAGCCACTCCTCGGCACAGGGTCCGCCGACTTCCGCAAGAAGCGGCACCCCGACGGCTGCGGTCTCCACGATAGGCTCCGGGAGTGCGACCCGTCCGGTCTCCTCGAGGAGCAGGACGAGGTCCATCTCGTTCATTCCGAGGCCGCCGTGACCCTCGGGGACGAGCATGCCCAGGATTCCCAACCCCGCCAGCTTGGCCCACAGGTCTTTCGAGCGGCCCGTCTCGGTTTCCCAGAGACTACGGACGAGCTCGGGCGTGCATTCCTTGCCTAAGAAGCCCCGCAGATTGTCGCGGAACATCCGCTGGTCTTCGCTGAAGTCGAATTGCACCCTCCGAAACTGGAGCAATCGGAGGGGTTCGTTGCAACTTTCCGATTTCTTGCGGGTTTTGCCCGGCTCTGCCTGCAAAGCCCCGGGGCGGGATCAGTCGAGGCAGGGCTGGCTGGCCGTTGCGAAGACGTTGTCCTTCCACATGTTCGATCCGCAGCCGGCGATGTCATCGGCCAGGCGGAAGATCGGCCCGAGTTACAGGGAAACGAGCAGCGGTGGCAAACCTAAGGCGGACAGCCTTCCCCCGACACGTGCCGGACACGCCACAGCTTCGCCCCGTCGTTCTTCGACTCGGCGGACGGGCCGTACTCGACGCAGTAGCGATCCCCGCCGGGGAATCGGAGAGTCGCGTGTCCATCGGTACCGGGTGCGGGCGGCACGATGTCGAGGGGACCGTTCTTCCCCAGGAGGACGACCTTCAGCGAGAATGTCCCACTTGCGGACTTGCGGAGCACCACCTTCTTCACGGGCCCCTGTTCGCCGCGGGGGTCGGAGTAGACGAACCCGGTCGGGCCGAGCGCGCGCCAGAAACTCTTCCCTTTAGAGTCCGCGCCGGCCAGGAGGACGAACGTCTGCGTCGTGCCGTTGCCGCCATTCGCCGCGACGTCGAGCACCGCGCCCGAGACGAGCGGCGTGCCAACGATCGTGTCCGGGCTAGCCACCTCCTTCGCCGTCACGACGACCTTGCGCTTCGTCGGGTCCGTCCCCGCGCTGGCATCCCTCACGAAAAGGCGCTTCCCGAGAAGGGTCTGGTCCCCAAGGATCTCGTCGATCCGGTGGATCGGCTGGGACACGAACTCGCTCACGCTCGAATAGCTCGAGCCGTCGATCGAAAACGCGAGAGTCTCGCCCTGGACCTCCGGGGCAACGGCAATCGGACACGGCGCCGTCGCAAGGGCCTGCGCGATCGAGTCGGCGGGGCCGCGCTCCCAGAGAAGCGCCTGCGTGTACGTTCGGACGGCGATTCGATTGCCCGCCGCGGACACGTCCCCCCCCGTCGCGGAGTGCACGAACTCCGGACCGGAGAACGGGATCGTCGCCACCTCGGCCAACGTCACCCGGACGCCGTCTTGATGCGGGAAGGGGTAACGGAACACGTGGCTCACCCCGTCCGTGCATCCAGACGCCCCACGACACTTCGTCACGACGAACAGGTCTCCGGTAAGTGGGTCCGAGAGCAACGTTTCCGCGTCGTGTGCGCCAACGGGATACTCCATCTCGAGCGCGACCGCCGTGCCGAGATCAATCTCGACACCCTGCGTCTCAGGATCAACCAGGGGCTCGGGGACGCGATAGACCGTGATGAACGAGCGGGCGGCCGGGTTGTCTCCAATGTCCGCGAGATAGAGATACGTTACGCCGGGCGCAGGCCCCGGCCCCCGCGCCATGTCTTCCCAATCCACGGCCGAAACCCCGGTGAGATTGTAAGTCGCCAGCACGGTCCCATCGGCCCGCATCGCAAACGTACGCGCCGTATCTCCGGAATCGTTGTGAACCCAGAAGACACCCGGGTTCTGTTCGCTCGCGACGAGACCCGACGCCTCGTTCACCGCAAGGCTCTGCAGCATTCCCGTCGTCACCGGCGGGAAGAAGTCGGGGCACGTCTGACCGTAGGCGGCCGACGGCAACACAGCAGCAAGGAGAAAGAGGAGGAATCGACGCATTCGTAGGTCCTCGAGACGCTCCCGAGCGTAGGCCGGCGCCGCAGCTTGGTCAACAGCGGTTCCCTTCCATGCCGAGGCAGGTATTGTCGGCCGCATGCTCGAAGCCAGCCATCGCTACTTCCACCAAGCCGCCGAGGTCCTCGGTCTCTCGCCAAACATCCGTGAGATCCTCATCACACCGCGACGCGTGATGAAGGTGGAGATCGTGACCGAGGGCGACGACGGGGTCCTGAGCCGCCACATAGGGTTCCGCGTGCAACACAACAATGCGCGCGGCCCGTACAAGGGCGGCCTGCGCTATCACCCGTCGATGGACGAAAACCACGCATCGGCGCTCGCAAACCTGATGACGTGGAAAACCGCCATTGTGAACATCCCGTTCGGCGGTGCGAAGGGCGGCATCAACTGCGACCCGGCGACAATGAGCATACCGGAGCTCGCTCGCGTCACCCGGACGTTCGTCGAACGGACGAAGGAGATCATGGGTCCGACGATCGACATCCCGGCCCCCGACGTGAACACAAACGCGCAGGTCATGGCCTGGATCATGGACGAGTACTCGCGCCACGAGGGCTTCTCACCGGCCGTCGTCACCGGAAAGCCACTTCATCTCTTCGGATCGCTCGGCCGCGACGAGGCAACGGGCCGCGGCGTGATGTACGCGCTGCGCGAGGCCCTTCGCGATGAAGGCAAGCGCCTGGCGGACGTCACCGTCGCAATCCAGGGATTCGGCAACGTCGGCAGTCACGCCGCCCGTCTGATCGACCAGGAGGGCGGCAAGATCCTCGCCGTCGCCGACCACCTCGGCGGTGTTTCGAAAGCGGATGGCCTCGACGTACCGGCTCTCTTCTCTTGGGCGGGGGAACACCACACGGTGAAGGGCTTTCCGGGCGGCGAGTCGTTCGAGGGCTCCGAAGTCATCACGTGGCCGGCCGACGTCCTCATCCCGGCCGCCCTCGAGGACGCGATCACCGCGGACAATGCACCGGACGTACGCGCATCGATCATCGTCGAAGCCGCCAACGGACCCACCACGCCCGACGCGAACGAGATCTTGCGGAAGCGCGGCGTCACGATCGTCCCCGACATCCTCGCAAACGCCGGCGGCGTCACCGTGAGTTATTTCGAGTGGGCACAGAATATCCAACAGTTCCGCTGGGAACTCGACCGGGTGAACGCGGAACTCGAGAAGGTCATGAGGCGCGCTTACCAGGACGTGCGGGACATCGCGAAGGAGCGGAAGGTGGACCTGCGAACTGCGAGCTTCGTCTTGGGAATCCAACGGGTCGGGCTCGCGGCGATGTCTCGGACGCACACGCGCGTGCCGATTGATTTCGCGTGAAGGGGAAGCCGGGGCGTACATCAGGTTGAAGAACGCCGTTCGCCGGAACGCCGCCGAGTGATGTCCGGCGTCTCGTCGACGCCGCTGGAATCGGCGTGGGGCGCTGGGCGATTTCGGGCGTTCGAGGGCGGCGGGCGGGATCATCGAGTACTCCGTGATGGGGAACCATCTTCATCTGATCGTGGAAGCGCAGAGCGAGCTTGCGCTCTCACGCGGGCGGCAAGGACTCTTAATCCGGATCGCCAGAGCGCTCAATAAGCTCATGGGGCGCAGAGGGAAGGTCTTCACGGGTCGGTTTCACTCCCGCGTGCTCCGAACCGGGCGCGAGATTCAGAACGCGCTCGCCTACGTGCTCTGCAACGCGCGGAAGCACGGCCTCGCTCGCAACGGGCCGCGGGCCAAGCGCGCGAGTCGCCGGACGTCCGCGGCAGGCCCTCGTGCGCGCCGGTGGAGCAAGCAGCGGTGCTCACGCACGTGGTAGACCGAGCAGCCGCTCGGCGATCACGTTGCGCTGGATCTCGTTCGTTCCCGCATAGATCGGGCCGGCGAGCGAGAACAGAAAGCCGTCGAGCCACTGGCCCACGTCTCCCGCGGCCGGCGCGTGCGGAAGGAGCTCAGCCCGTGCTTCGAGGATTGCGAGTGCGGCCTCGTGCAGTTCCATGTCCATCTCGGACCAGAAGATCTTGTTCAGCGACGCCTCGGACCCGATGCTGCCGCCCGCAACCAGACGGGTCGCCGTCTGATAGGTGCTCAGGCTGTACGCCTCGGCCTTGCTCCAGGCGCGGGTGACCGCGTCTCGAATCGTATCGTCGCATTCGTCGCGATGACGCTTGTACAGATCGACGAGACGCGCCGCGGCCGCCTGGAAGCGACCGGGGCTCCGCAACATCAGGCCCCGCTCGAACCCGGCGGTCGCCATCGCGACCGCCCAGCCCGCTCCGAGCTCACCGAGCTGGTTCCACTTCGGCACTCGCGCGTCCTCGAAGAAAACCTCGGCGAAGCTCGGCAGACCGTCGAGCTGAGAAATGGGTCGCACCGTCACGCCCGGCGTATCGAGCGGAACCAGGATGAACGTGAGGCCCTTGTGACGCGACGACTCCGGATCGGTCCGGAACATGCCGAACAACCAATCGGCGAAGACCGCTCGCGTCGACCAGATCTTCTGACCGTTCAGAACGAACTCGTCCCCGTCCATGTGCGCGGTGGACCGGATGGCCGCCATGTCGCTTCCCGCATTGGGCTCCGACCAACCCTGCGCCCAGATCTCCTCGCCGGAAGCCATCTTCGGGAGGAACCGCTCCTTCTGTTCGGGAGTTCCGTACTCCATGAGAGTCGGACCGAGCAGGAAGAGACCATTCTGGTTGAACCGCAGGGGCGCACCCACGCGCCAGTACTCCTCCTCGAAGATCAGCCATTCCAGGAGGTTCACACCACGACCGCCGTACTCCTTGGGCCACGAAACCATCGCCCAACCGGCATCGTTCAGCTTCCGTTCCCAATCACGGTGCGCCTGCGCACCTTCGGGAGTATCGAAGGACGGCAGCGGCGCAGCGGGGACGTTTGCTTCGAGCCACGCGCGCGCCTCAGCGCGAAACGCCTCTTCGGCCGCGGTGTAGCGAAGATCCATCAGCGCTTGTCTTTGAAGCTCGCGTCGCGCTTCTCAACGAAGGCGTTGCGCGCCTCCTGCGAGTCCGGCGAGGTGTAGAGCTCGAGCGTGAAGCCCTGCTCGAAACGGTAGCTCTTCTTCACATCGATGAGCTCGATCCCGTTCAAGGACTCCTTGGCGAGCTTCACGGCCTTGGGGCTCTTGGAAGCGATCGACTCGGCGAGCTTCATCGCCGTCGGAAGAAGCTCGTCGCGCGTCGTCACCTCTTCGACCGCACCGAGCCGGTACGCCTCGGCCGCCGTGATCGGCTCGCCGGTGAGGAGCATCTTGCGGGTCTTCTGCATGCCGAACATGCGCAGCAGGTGCGTCGCCGCGCCGAGCGCGCCGCGATCGATCTCGGGGAGACCGAAGGTCGCATCGTCGGAGGCCACGAGAAGATCGGCTGCGCCGACCATCCCGATCCCGCCACCGAGCACGAACCCGTGGGCCGCAGCGACGACGGGAACCGCACAATCGTAGATCGCGGCGAACGTGTCGTAACAGCCCTTGTTCACCTTCGTGATGACGGTCGAGTCCGCGGCGAGTTCCTTGATGTCCACGCCCGCACAGAACCCACGCCCTGCCGCAGAGAGCAGAACCACGTTCACGTCGTCGTTCTCGCCTAGCTCGCGGATGTGCGTCGCCAGGTCGTTCCACCCGACGCTGTCGAACGCGTTCACCGGAGGGTGGTTCAGCACGACGTGCGCGACGCCGTTCTCGATCTTGGTGTCTGCAGGAACGGCCACCACTTACTCCTTCACGGCGCCGGCGCGCGTATCATTCGGATCGAGGACCTCGCGGATGATCCGGAGCTGCTCGGCGGTCGGAGCCGGAGTCTCACCGACTTCGTCCGCCTTCGCGAAGGCGAAGCCCGTTTGCTCCGTCACGCCTTCTACCGTCTGCCCGGGATGGACAGACACCAGACGCATCAAATGATCCCGGCCGCCGAAATCAAACACGGCCAGATTCGTAATGACGCGGCGAAGCTCAGCGAAGTCCTTCCGGACGCCGGGCTTCCAGCGGGCCGGGTCGTGACCGATGCTCGACGCCATGTCGACCTTCTCGACCATCGTGCGAGCCGAGTGGTTCGGTACGAAGTAGCTGCACGGGTGATTCATCGTGTTGCCCGGGATGCCGCGCACGCCGAGGAGCTGCACCTTGGGCTGGGCGGGATCACCGATCATGCTGATGTTGCAGTATCCCCACTTGTCGAGCTGGGTCGGCATCGTCATCGCGTGACGCTTGCCGCTCCACAGAAGCTCGAACACCCGCCGAAACGGCAGCCACCCCTCGACCGCGAGAGGGGCGGTACGGGGCCCCGGCGGGATGGGCTCCGATACCAAGGTGCACTCGGCGTCGTTGAGCAGGAGGTCCGGGCTGAAGCTGAGCTTGGCCAGCCCCGCGCCGAGGCGAGGGAGAAGGCCCATGCCTGAGGCGAGAATCTCACCGTCACCGCGGAAGGCCTCCGCGCAGGCGGTGATGCAAAGCTCCGAGAGCGTGTAGTCGCGATCACTCATTTTTCGCGCCCTCAGAAGATCGGAGCCGGGATTTTCCCGACTCGCTCCTCGCCGCCCACGGTCTGGACGTACGCATCATGTTCGACATCGATGTATTTCGCCTTGTACGCGTCCCAGAGGTCCGCGTCCTTCGCGGTCGCGGAGTACTCCTTCAGATGCTCGAGATCGATGCCGTACTTCGGGACGCATGCCGTCGGGTGCGCGCCGAACGGTGCCTCGATGACGCCGTCGGTGAGAGTCCGGTTCAGCACCATCGAGTGGATGCATCCCTGACTCGTCATCTCCTCGGTGGAGACGATGCTCTCGCAGCTGACGTAGCGCTTCGTCGCCGCTCCGCAGAAGAGGTCGTCGAAGTAGGGGTCGGGTCCTAGGATCTGACCATTGCCGCGTTCATCGCAGTGGTCGACGTGAACGATGGCGGCATCGAGCTCGAGCGCGGGCATCGCAAGGAGGACTTCCTTGTCGTCATACGGCGACTCAACCGTACGAAGCTCGGGGTTGAGCGTCTCGACGTCCGTCGCAAGACCGGCGCGGCAGGGGAGAAACGGCACGCGAATCATCGCCGCCTTGAGGCCCCACTGCAGCATGCCTTCGTCGATCTCCATGACGTCGGGAAGCTTCCCCGCCTGCCGCGCGGCACGGAAGTGCGCGTCGAGCGGGATCAGGTCGAGAGACACGAAGCCGAAGACCAGCTTCTTGACCTTCCCAAGGGCACAGAGAATCCCGACCTCCGGGCCTCCATACGTGACCAGCGTGAGATCCGTGAGAGACGATCGCGCGATCTCACGAACGAGCGCCATCGGCTTGCGCCGCGCCCCCCAGCCACCAACACCCAGGGTCATTCCGTCGCGCAGCTCGGCGACGGCGTCGCGGGCTGTCATCCGCTTGTTCATGAAAAAGACGGTCCTCTCGATATCGGGCACCGGCAGGACGCACGGCGGCCGTTGAACATCGAAAAACCACCTAACAAGGTCCCTGGAGACCGTAAAGGTATGCCCCGGGCCCCTCCGGGGCCTCGAGTGGGGCCACTGACGCCCCCGGGCCTACTCGCCGAGGCGCTTTTGGACCAACGCCCGCACGGCGTTACCGTCCGCGCGGCCACCGGCTCGCTTCATGGCCGGGCCCATCACTTTGCCCATTTCCTTGGCACTGGAGACTCCGGTCTCTGCGATCACCTCGTCGACGATCGCTAGGAGCTCCTCCTCCGAGAGCGCCGCCGGCAGGAACTCCTGCACGACCTCGAGTTCGGCCTGCTCGCGCTGAACCAGGTCGTCTCGACCGCCCTTGTGGTACTCGACGATCGACTCCCTGCGCTGCTTGGCCATCCGTCCCAGGACCTTCAGCGCCGCCTCGTCCCCGAGCTCGGTGTCCGAAGCCCCCTCGCTACGGGTGTTGATGGCCTCCTTCTTGAGCTCGCTTCGGATCAGGGACAGGGCGTCCTTGCGGACGTCCCGCGCCTTCATGGCCGTCTTCCATGCCTCAGTAATGTCGTCTTGCAGGCTCATCCGATCCTCCCTCTCCCCATGGTCTAGCACCCCGCGCGGCAGGCCGTAGAGGCGGTACGACTGCCTTTTTTAAGGCTTTTCCCGAGTCCTAGGGCTTGCTATCTGGTGATGAGGCGGCCGTCCTGGCGGCCAACTTCGAGGGGGCCTGCTCGGCTCCTGGGAGATCGCAATCCGTGGGCAAGAAGCTATTTGTGGGCAACCTCTCCTATGAGGTCGACGACAACGGCCTTAAGGAACTCTTCTCCCCTCATGGGACAATCGATAGCGCGGCGGTAGTCACCGACCGCGCAACCGGACAAAGTAAAGGCTTCGTCGAGATGGCGAGCGACGACGAAGCGGCGGCCACCATCGAGGCCTTGAAGGGCCAAGAGCACGGCGGGCGTCCACTCACAGTGAACGAAGCACGACCCCGAGAAGACCGCCGAGGCGGTGGAGGCGGGGGCGGTGACAGAGGACGATATTAAGTATGGGGCGTGACGATCTCGCACGAGTCGACGGAGTGGTTACTGCCGTTCTAGGCGGTGGTAACTATTCCATCGACCTTTCGAACGGCCATCAGATCACCGCCCGCCTTTCAGGGCGGCTCCGGAAATTCCACATCAAAGTGATTCCAGGTGACCCGGTCACCGTCGGACTCTCGCCGTACGATCTCACGCACGGCTTGATCATGACGCGCCGACGCCTGGGGCAGTAAACGTCAGTGGCGGCCCGGGCGGCCTCCGCCCGCGTTGAGATCCCCCGGGCCGACCAGTAGCTAGCCTCATCCAGAGGCAATCTGTGGATCTCCGACCGACGCAAGACGAAGAAAAGTTCCGCCACGAGCTCCGCTCTTGGCTGAGTGATGCCGTTCCGGCGCACGGCTCCCCCCCTCCCCGCGAGGACTGGCCGGCGCGCCGCGCCTGGGACACCCGGTGGCAGAAAAAGATGTTCGACGCGGGCTGGGCCGGCATCAGCTGGCCGAAGGCCTTCGGCGGCCGCCAAGCGTCCCTCGTCGAACAACTCGTCTATTACGAGGAGTACGCGCGCGCGAAGGCGCCGTACGTCGGCGTCAACTTCGTGGGCCTCCTGCACGGCGGTCCGACGCTCATCGTCGAGGGGACCGACGCCCAAAAGGACAAGCACATCCCGTACATCCTGCGGGGAGAGCAGGTCTGGTGTCAGGGCTTCTCCGAGCCGACCGCCGGGTCGGACCTCGCGAGCCTGCGCACCAAGGCGGAGCGCGACGGCGATCACTACGTCGTGAGCGGTCACAAGATCTGGACGAGCTTCGCGCAGGTCGCCGACTACTGTGAGCTCCTTGTTCGCACCGACCCGAACGTGCCCAAGCACGGCGGCATCAGCTGGCTCATCATGCCAATGGATCTGGCCGGCATCGAAGTGCGCCCCTTGCCAACCCTTCACGGCGAAGGAGAGTTCAGCGAGGTCTTCCTCGACAACGTGCGCATCCCCGTCGAGAACCTCGTAGGCAAAGAGAACGACGGCTGGCGGGTCACCAACGTGACGCTGCGCTTCGAGCGAGGCACTGCCTTCGCCGGTGAGATGTACGACCTGAAGCGTTGGCTCTCCGAGATCGCCACCGCCGCACAGAAGGTTACCGACCACGGCACGCGCGCCTGGGACGATGCCACACTGCGCCGCGAGGTCGGCCACCTCCAAGCCGACATCGACAGCCTCTGGAACATGTTGAAGCTCTCGATCGGCCAGGCCGACAAGTCCGGGGTTCCGGGCATCGGCGCATCCGCCGTGAAGCTGTTCTTCACCGAGCTCAAGCAGCGCGTCGGCGACATGGCGATGCGCGTTCTCGGGCGAGCCGTGCTCGGTCGCTCCAACATGGGCGGACTTCCCGTCGAGTACTTCTCGTACGAGGCCCTCCAGTCGCTCTCCATGACGATCGCCGCCGGCTCTTCACAGATTCAGCGCAAGATCATAGGCGAGCGCATCCTCGGGCTCCCCAAGGACAAGTAGCCATGGCGTTCAAGCTCAGTAGCGAGCAGCAGGAGCTGCAACGCGGATTCCGCGACTTCGCGGCCGGCCGATTCCCGATCGAAAAAGTCAGCGAGATGGGCAACGGCGCCACCGATGCGACCCTCTGGACCGATCTCGCCGACATGGGCGTCTTCAGCCTGCGGCTCCCCGAATCCGCGGGCGGTCTGGGGCTCTCGCACGTCGACGCCGTGCTCGTTTTCGAAGAGCTCGGCCGCGCGCTCATACCCGGCCCCCTCGTTTGGACCCATCTCGCCGCGGGACTCGTCGACGGCGCCGCGACCGGCAAGACCGTCGTCACGGGTCTCGACCTCACATCGAATCGACACACGCCGCTGGTCCTCGAACACCTCGAGGCGGCCGACGTGGTCCTCGTGCTGAAGACCGATGGCGTGTGGCGCATCGACGCCGGCCAGATCGAGGCCGAACTCGTCACGACACCGCTCGATCCGCTGACGCCGGTGCATCACGCGGCGCAGCTACCGGCAGGCGAGCGAATCGCCGATGCGCAGAGCTCGAGCGCCCTCGGCCTCCTCGGCGCCACTCTCTGCGCCGCGATGCTTCTCGGCATTTCCGAAGCGACGAGCGACATGGGCGTCGCCTACGCGAAGGAACGGCAGCAGTTCGATAAGCCCATCGGGACCTTCCAGGCAATCAAGCACATGCTGGCCGACACGTTCGTTCGCCAGGAGCTCGCGCGGGCGCCGGTCTACGCAGCCGCGGGGACTCTCGATCATCCCGAAGTCGGCGACATCGCGACGGTCGTGTCCGAAGCAAAGCTCGTCGCCGGGGAGAGCGCGATGAAGAACGCTCGCACGTGCGTTCAGGTGCACGGCGGGATGGGGTACACCTGGGAAGTGCCCGTTCACTATTTCCTAAAGCGCACCTGGGTCCTCGAATCGACGTTCGGCACGGTCGACGAACACGCCGACCGCGTCGCCGCCACGTTCGGCGGCTGATCGTCTGCGCCCGTGCGCCGCACCGCGATCGTCTTCGGGCTTCTGATCCTCACGGCCGCGGCCGGCTGTAGCCGCGGAGCGCCCGACGACCCCGGCGTCGCCGAGCGGCGCCGTCGAACGGTGACGAGTTCTTCGTTCGAGCAGGCGCCCGCCGGGGCTCGACCCGCCGTCTACGCCCCGGCGTATCGGATCGTGCGTGAACTCGATCCTCCGCTGCCCCGCGCAGAGCCCGAACAGTGCGGCGTTTCCGACGATTTCCGGCCGGCGCTCGGCTGCCTCGAGAACCTCCCCCTGGGGGAGAGCACAGCGAAGAGGCCCACGGACAACCGGCTCGTGGTCGAGGGCTCCGTGCCCCGAAAATTTTGGGGTCGGCCGATGCTGATCGAGCCCCGCGTCCGCGGCGAAGCGATCGCCGGATTCAAACGCGCCTCCTCGAAGATCGTGGACTCCGGATTCTTCGGTTTCGACTTCGAGACCACGCTCCCACCGCTCGATGGCGACGGCGACCTCGAGGTTCAGCTTCGGGGGTACGTCGTGCCGCCCGCTACGCGGGACTTCACGAGCACCGAGATCGCGATTGGCGAGGGCGACTTCCTGTCCGTCGGGCTCGCGATCTATCCGATTGGCCTGCCGTTCGCGACGCCGGTCGACTTCGAGATCACGGCGCAGTCGGACTCAGGCGATCACGAGCTGTTCCGCGAGACCATCGACCCAGCCGCGTGGGACGGTGCCTGGCTCGATCGGCGAATCGAGCTCGACGCTCTCGCCGGGCGGACGGTTCGCCTTCGGCTACGAACCAAGGCGCACCCCGCCGACGACGCCCCGGCAATGGGCTTTCCCTTGTGGGGGTCGCCCCAGGTGTTTCAGGAGACGCCGCGCGGGAAGCGCCGCAATCTGATCCTGATCTCTCTCGATACCTGGCGCGGAGACCACTTCGGCTCGAACGTGTCAGGGGGGCCCGTCACACCACAACTCGAGGAGCTCTCTCGAAAGGGAGCGGTCTTCCAACAGTCGATCACGACGTACCCGTCGACATCGGCGTCGCACATGAGCCTCCTCACCGGCCTGTACCCGATCACCCACCAGGTTCGGTTCGCGAACGATGTCCTGAGCGACTTACTTCCCACCCTCGCCGAGATTCTGGCCGCGAGCGGCTACCAAACGGGCGCCGTCACCGAGAACGCGATGCTGCTAGCCGAGACGGGGTTCGCGTTCGGCTTCGACTCCTACTTCGAAAACAAGGGGCTCGGAATCTGGAGCACCGAGGGACAGATCGACTCGACCCTCGCTCGGGGCCGGCGGTGGCTCCGCGAGCACGCCGGCGAGCGGTTCTTCCTCTTCCTGCACACCTACCAGGTGCACACGCCGTACGAGCCGCCAGACGAGTACATGGTGGAGCCCCGCCCTGCCGATCTCGACCCCGCCCGAGAGCCCAAATGGGTGACCCGCCTGCGCCATCAGTACGCAGGAGAAGTACGGTACTCCGACAACGCGCTCGCAGACTTCCTGCGGGAACTCGAGCGCACCGGGGTGCTCGCCGATTCCATCGTGGTTCTCACCTCCGACCACGGCGAAGAATTCTCCGAGCATGGTCAGATGGGCCATTCGAAGAGCGTATACGACGAAGTGCTTCGGGTTCCGCTCCTCGTGTGGGCGCCCGGACTCATTCCGCCCGACGTCCGCGTCGACTCCATGGTCTCGCTCGTCGACGTGGTTCCGACCCTCCTCGACCTTCTCGAGATCGAGGCGCCGGCGAACCTCCAAGGACGAAGCTTGCGACCCGCGCTCGAGGGACAAGCGATCTCGGTCGGCGAGCCTCGATTCGCGGAAGGCCCCGACACATCGAACCCCGGGCGCCGGCTCATTGCCGTCCGAACCGACACGCACAAGTGGATCGCGCCCCAAGGGTCGACCACGCCAACCGAGATCTACGACCTTCGTGCCGACCCCGGAGAGACGAAGAATCTCGACGACGACGAGCTCCGCGAGATCGGCCGACGTCACCTCGAAACGTATTTCAGCCTCGCAGCGGGCGCGTCACCCAAACGGGAACTCGACGCCCGAACCACCGAGAAACTGCGCGCCCTCGGCTACGTCGAGTAGATCTCCCGCTCGTCGCGGACGAACAGCAACGCAGCGAATGCCAGCACGTTCAAGATCGCGAACGTCAGGAACGCCGCCGCGTACCCGCCCGAAGCATCGGACACCGAGGCGGCGAACCATGCCCCCAACGCGCCGGCCGGCAGCGCCAGCATCAGCACCCCGTAGATCTGCGCCATCGCCCGCACTCCGAAGCAGTGCACGATGACCAACGGATAGACGACGTCCCGCGCAGCGGCCGAGAAGCCGAACAAAACCACGAAGATCCAAGTCGTGGCCCCGTTCGCCGGAAAGAGCAGGAAGAACGAACTGACCGCGAGCAGGCCGTAGTCGAGCAGCGTCGCCGTGCGGGCCGCGAGCCGGTCGGCGATCCAACCGAAGCCGATCTTACTCACGATGCCGATGAGGATCGCGTTCGAGAGATGGGTGCGCGCGTCTCCTGCAGACCACCCGAGTTCCGTGAGATGCAGCACCAGGTGATCCAGGATCGCGACGAAGTAGAAGAAAAACGTCGCGAGGGCGACGGCCAGGACCCAGAAGCTCCGCGTGCGTAGGGCTTGCGGCAAACTCAGGTCCCGATCACCGGCATCAGCCTCCGCGGGACCCGCGACAGCTCCCTCGAGGCCCCGCGGCTCGCGCACCGCGAAGAACGCAACGGGCAACATGACCAGCAACGCCACGCCCCCCATCGCCTGGAAGATGTCCCGCCAGGCCCCGGGCGACGCGGCCAGCCCGGCCGACCGTACGAGGAGCGCGCCACCCAGGTTCGACCCTGTGTAGACGATCCCCAGCGCGAGGCCCCGATGCCGACCGAACCAACGCGAGACCAACTGCCCGACGGTGATGTCCCCCAGACCCGTGACCGACAAAGCCTGCACGCACAGGATCGCGTACAGCTGCCACAAGGCTCCCATGCCGCTCAGGAGGAGGAATGAACCACCAAGCAGCACCGTGGAGGTGACGAGCACCGCTCGCGCGCCGAAGCGCACCACGAAGAAGCCGACCAAGGGACTCGCCAGCGCCATGACCCAGAGCTGGGGAGCGCGCGCGCCGGAGAACTCGGCCTTCGTCCAACCGAAATCGGTGATGATGTCCGGCGCGACAGCGCCGAAGACGTAGTTGTAGCCCAGCCCCATCTGACAGATGAGGCCGCCGAAGACGACGAGTGCCGCTCGCAGGCCGGGGCGCTCGTGCAGCGGGGGGCCGTTGTCGGGATTCACCCAGCCGCCCGGACGGCGGCCCACGTCTCTCTTAGTTCGTCGAAGAACGCGGCGGCCCCGTCGGGCTTGCGCACGAAGGCAAGCATCTGAAGCTGCACCTCGGTCGCGCCACGCACGCCGAGGTCGTGCGCACCTTCGAGCGTCTTCTTCAAGTTCGGTCGGCCCTGGGCGCCTTGGGCCACGGTCAGGGTGCCGCGCACGCGGAGCTTGTCGGCATCACGCCCGTTCTCGGTCCACGCCTGTTTGATGCGGGCGATTCCCTCGGTCATCCCGTCCACCGTCTCGCCCATGATCGGAATCCACCCGTCCCCGAGATGCGTGAGGCGATACATATTGCGCTTCGTCAGCGTCCCCGAGAAGAATATCGGCAGCTCTTTCTGCACCGGCTTCGGCTCGCACCAGATGTTCTCGAAACGCACTGTCTCGGATTCGAAATCCGTCGGGCTCGGCCCCCAGAGGGCGCGACACGCCGCGATCATCTCGGTCAGCAGCAATCCTCGTTTTGCGTAGTCCAACCCGACGGCGTCGAACTCCTCCTTCTGCCAACCGGTTCCGACACCGAGATCGAGACGTCCCTGCGAGAGGACGTCGAGCGTGGCCGCTGTCTTCGCAAGCACGACCGCCGGACGCAACGGCGCGATCAGAATCCCCGTCGCCAACCGCACGCGACTCGTCGCACCCGCAATCGCCGCGAGAACGGTCATCGGCTCGAGCCACGGTGTTTCGATCGGCAGCGGAAAGGCACCCCACTCGTACCGTTGTGTCTGGTCGCTCATGACGACGTGATCGGGCAGGACCACGCTGTCGACGCCGGCCTCCTCCGCCAACTGCGCGACTTTCACCACGCCGTGAAGCTCGCCTTGCGGGAAGAACGGGCCGTAACTTGGAATGCCGAGGGCCAACGTCGGAAGCGTCATGGAGTTCCTCTATCATTCCGAAATCGACTTCGTCATGCTCCCGCCATGACCAAGCTCGGCCTCGTGCTCCACCGCCCCCCGACCCTGCCACGCGAGGCGTTCCGGCAGGAATACGAATCGAGCGCCCCGCAGGCGGACCAGCACTCGATCCACCTTCCGCTTGAGACCGATGCACTGCGCGCGGATGCCTTAGGCCAGAAGCCGCAGCGGGCCCGATGCGACGCGCTCAGCTTCCAGTGGTTCGCGGATCCGAAGGCCACTCCCGCGACGCCCCCGAGCGCGGTCGCCCGAGCAGACACGTACCGGCTCGAAGAGGTCGTCCACTGGGACCGCCTGGGCGAACGTCCCGCCGGCACGACGTCGCCCGGGATCAAGATGGTCGCGTTCGTACGGCGCCTGCCGGAACTCTCTTCTAGCGAGTTTCGCGAGCGTTACCTCGAGCACGCCGAGATCGCGCGAGAGCACCACCCCGGCATCGCCCGTTACGTCCAGAACTTCGTCATCAAGCCCCTCTCCCCGGACGCGCCGCAGGTCGACGGCATCGCCGAGCTCCATTTCGCGACCGAAGCCGACCTGACGACCCGGTTCTACAAGGAAGACGCGAGCGTGAAGGTCGTCGGTGCGGACGTCGTGCGCTTCATGACGATGCGCGGATCGTGGTCGATCCTCGCGACCGAACGAGTCCTGCGGTAGCGCGTCAGGCCGGCACGGTCTGGAGAAACGAGCGGATCTCCGCGAGGAGCTCGTCTGGCCGGTCGAAATGCAACATGTGACCGGCCCCATCGATCTCGACGAGGCGCCCATTGCCGAATGATCCGACCCGCCTTTCGAGTTCGTCCGGCTCAAGGTAAGTCGCACCCGGCTTGTCGAACCAAAACTCCCCCGACTCACTCCCATTGATCAGCAACGCGGGTGCCTGGATCTCGGCCCAGAACGCACGCATGTAGTCGATCGAGAAGGAGCCCGTCACGCTGAGCGTCGCGAGCATCGGATCGAACTTCCACTCGAGCGTGCCATCCTCGCGAGCCCGCGTGCCCAGCTCGGTGAGCTCCCGTGCCTTGTCCTCCGCGAGCCGCGGGTTCTTCTCCCGAAGTCGTTTGTACGCCGCCTCGAGATCCGGCAAGCCGCGCACGCCGCGCTGGGCGCGGTCGACCGCGTTCCACGCCATCCGATGCCGCGCGACGCGCCACTTCATCGGATGCGGGGGCGGACCGAGACCTTCCAGGATCACGACGGCGCGCGGGACGTCGGGAAACGCACCCGCCCATTGCCCGACGACCTCGCCCCCAAACGAGTGTCCGACGACGACCGGCCGTTCGAGACGAAGAGCCCGAACGAGGTTGCGCAGATCTCCTACGAAATGGCCGAACGCATAGTAGGGAGTCGTTTCGCTGTCCCCGTGCCCCCGCAGATCGGCCGCGTAGACGCGGTAGTCGCGACTCAGCCCGCGAGCGAGATCATCGAAGGAATGGCTGTGATCGCGCAGGCCGTGCACCAGGACCAACGGCGGAGCGTCCAGCGCGCCCCAGTCCCGAAAGTGAATCCGGAGCGGGCCGCTGCGATAGAAGCGTTCACGAAACTCGCGCATGACTGCCCGGTTGGTAGCCGCCCCCTGGCGAACGCGCCACTAAGCGACTTCCACCTCGGCTTCGATCTCTTCGTCCGCCTCGATCAAGAGCCTCAGCTCCTCCTCGGCCTCCCGAGCGGATTGCACCAGTGCATCGTCGTCCTTGTGAAGCGCGAACTGGTGTTCGAGCGTGGCCTCATCATGCTCGCGGAAGATCTCGACCGTGCGTGCTGCGCGTTCCGGCGGAGCCCCGAGCCCGCACAGAACGGCCTCGGAGAGTTCCAGGCTAGAAACGAACGTGAGCCGCATCACGTACTTTGCCCCTACCTCTCGCAACGCCAGAGCGTGTTGACGATTCCTCGCGGCCGCGTAGATCTCGAGCTGTGGGAAGTGCTTGCGGGCCATCTCCACGATCCGTAGAGAGCCCGCGGCGTCGTTGACCGTCACGACGAGCAGCTTTGCATCGCCCGCGCCGGCCGCTCGCAGGAGGTCGAGCTGACCCGCATCGCCGAAGTAGACCGTGTTCCCGAACCGCCGCACGAAATCCAAGTGGCCGGGATCACGCTCGAGCGCTGTGAACTCGATTCCCCGCGCTCGAAGGATTCGCGCCACGACCTGCCCTGTGCGACCGAAGCCCGCGATGATCACCTCATGAGCCTCTGGTTGCGGCTCGTTCTCCCGAGCCGGCGCCTCCGAATCCAACCACGGGACGAGGAAGCGTTCGTCGATCAACACAAGGAGCGGCGTCAGACCCATCGACAGCGTCACGATCAGAGTCGTCAGCCGCACGGATTCCGGATTCAGTAGATCGTACGCCGGAGCGGCGGACAGAATGACGAACGCAAACTCCCCGCCCTGACACAGCAAGAGCGCCATGCGCCGAGACGGCCCGGCCCCGACGCCCATCACGACGCCCGCACCGAACAATAGAGCCGCCTTCACGAGCATGAAAAGGAACGCCAAGCCAAGCGCGAGGAGCGGCTGCTCGAAGAACAAGGCAACGTCGAGCGTCATCCCCACAGAGAGGAAGAAGAGTCCGAGCAGGAGTCCCTTGAACGGTTCGACGGATGCCTCGAGTTCATGGCGATACTCGGAGTCAGCGAGGATCACGCCCGCGACGAACGCGCCCAGCGCCATTGAAAGACCGAGGCTGACCATCGCCAACGATGCGCTGAGGACGAGCAGTAACGTCGCTGCGATGAAGATCTCGTGCGTCCTGGAGTGAACGACGATGCGCAGTGCCGGACGCAGCAGGTATCGGCCCGTGACGACCAGCGCGAGCAACGCGGCCAGGGTCCCAAGCGATCCCCAGAGCGGGTCGCCCTCGGCCGGGTTCGGATCCTTTCCGAAGATAGGCAGGAGCGCCAGAATCGGGATGACGGCCAGGTCCTGAAACAGCAGGACTCCGAAGGCCGCGCGACCATGAGGCGACCGCAGGTCTCCCTTCTCCCAAAGCAGCTGGAGGACGAACGCGGTGGACGACAGCCCCAGAGCGAGCCCCAGGACCACGCCATCTGCGAGACCGCTGCCCCGCAACACCATCAAGAGCCCGGCGAGGGCGGCGGCCGCGGACACCAACTGAAGAGCACCGAGCCCGAAGACCGCTCGACGGAGCACCCAGAGGCGGGACGGCCGGAGTTCCAGCCCGATCACGAAGAGGAGAAAAACGACGCCGATCTCCGCGAAGTGGAGGATCCTCTCCGGGTCCTCGATGAGACCCAGGGCTTGCGGACCGATCGCGATCCCAGCCGCGAGATAGCCCAGTACCGAACCGAGCCCCAGGTACCGGAACAGCGACACGGCCACCACCGCAGCGAAGAGATAGATCGTCGCGTCTCGAAGGAGCTCCATTTGGGCAGCTTACTCGACACGGCGGAGGACGCGATGCTTCCGGCGCCGCGCGCCCGACGCTACTTCAACCAGCCCTGGTTTCGAGCGAACGGCTGCGCCTCGATGGTGCTGCCGTTCTCGAACGTCCCTGCAGGCTCTCCGGCCACGTGCGCTGCAACCCTCCCGATCAAGGCCGGCGGCACGCCTCGCTCCGCGATCCACTCGACCGGTCCGCCCGAGGCGAGCACCCTCTCCGTCGCGACCAGCCCCGGTTGGAGGTTCAGGGCCTCGATCCCGCGATCTCCGTACTCGACGGCAATGTGGCCCGCGATCCGGTGGAAGCCGCCCTTCGAGCAGCCATATGCGATCGCCCATCCACCTTCGCCGGGCGCGGCCGGCGGTGGGCGCTGGCCGGCGCCCGAGGTGATGCCCAGGATCGTGCCCCGGCCCCGGTCGACCATCGCCGCGAGAATCGGTTGCGTCACAAGAAGTTGCGCCGTGACGTTCGCGAAGAGCCGCTTCTCGAGGATGTCCGGAGGAATGTCGAGAAAGCGATCGTGGTTCCCGGGACCGACGAAGATCGCGTTGTTCACGAGAACGTCGACGTGCCCGAGCGCCGCGAGCGCGCGCTGCGCGGCCGGCACCAAGGACTCGCGCTCGAGCAGATCAAGCGGAATCGAGACGGCACGTCTTCCGTGGCTCTCGATCTCGGCGGCCGTCGTGTCGAGGCTCCCGCCGATCGGTTTCGAGGTAAGACCTTCGGCGGCCCGCTCCTCCCCTTCCCGCACCGTGCGGGCGGTGATGGCGACGTCGTATCCGGCCGCGGCGAGCGCGACGGCGATCGCTTTGCCGATCCCACGGCTCGCCCCGGTCACCATGGCGGTTCGTTGCGACACGAGCCCTCCATAGCAGTTTCCGCTTGCCTCCGCGCGAGCTTGCGGGGGGGGGGGGCGGCTAGCGGGCTACGCCTTCGGTACATCGGAGCTCTGCGGCACGATCCACCCACTCACGTTGTGGGAAGACGAGGCCAGCATGCTGGCGTTCGTTACTAGCCCGTCACATCTAAACGCGGTCGCGAACACCTGCAGCGTCTCCAAGGACCTCGCCGCAACCAACTACCCATACCCCGACACGGTCACGCCGACCGATCTCAACTACGCGTGGCGGCAGCTCGGCGGTCTCGCGCCCTACTGCGGAGGCTGAACTCAGGCGATCGGAAGCGCCAGGCGTACCGCGGCCGTGACGTGCTTTCCGATGCTGTTCTTGCCGATCACCTCGATGTCGACCACGCCCCCGTCTTCCGTCCGGGCCGTGACCCTTCCGGTGAGCGTCATCGTGTCGCCGGCGTAGTTGGGCGCACCCAGCTTGATCTGGATGGCCTTGAAGAACGCCTCCGGCCCGGCCCAGTCGTTCACGTAGCGCTGGACGAGGCCGTTCGTGGTCAGGATGTTCATAAAGATGTTCTTCGTGCCGCGCTGCTGCGCGAGGCCGATGTCATGATGGACGTCTTGGTAGTCGCGTGAGGCGATCGCGGTCGAGATGATCAGCGTCGGTGTGAGCTCGATGGCAAGTTCGGGTAGCTCTTCGCCGTCGGCGACCTGATCGAAGCGCTTGGTCGGAGCCAGTGCACTCATGCGTCTTCTCCTTCCGCCAACAGCGCACCCAGGCGGGCGAGGTGGACCGAGGCGCCACCGAGGCTGTACTCCGTCTGCTTCGTCCACAGGAAGAACCGATGGATCGGGTAGTCGACGTCGGCACCGATTCCGCCGTGCAGGTGTTGGGTGGAGTGGGCAACACGGTGCCCCGCCCGACAGGCCCACCACTTCGCGACCTCGACGGCCTTGTCGGCATCCCGGTCTTCATCAACCGCCCAGATCGCCTGGTACAACGTAGAGCGAATCGCCTCGACGTCGATGAAAGCGTCGGCCGCTCGCAGCTGATAGGCCTGGAAGCTGCCAATCGGCTTTTCGAACTGCTTGCGCTCCTTGGCGTACTCCGCCGTACGCATCAGCGCTGCGAAGGAGATGCCCAGCTGCAGTGCGCTGAGAGCGATCGTCGCCCGGCGCTCGATCCACCGAACGACCTCCGCACCCTTGGACGGATCCCCCAGGGCCTCGGCCGTCGCCCCAGTGAGCGTCACCGTGAACTGCGGCTCTCCGTTCGTCGTAATCTCCCGCTCGAGCGCGACTCCCGCCTGGTCGGGTGAAATCAGGAAGACGCCGACCGCACCGCCGTCCATCCGAGCCGGCACGACGATGCGCGCGGCACGATTCGCATCCGGCACACAGACCTTCACGCCGTCGAGCACCCAGCCGTCGCCGGACTTCTTCGCCGTCGTCGCGGGCCGCGCCGGATCGACATGGCCCATTTCGGCGAGCGCCGCCGTGAGAAACGTCTTGCCGGCGGTAACGTCGGGCAGACACTTCTTCTGATCGTCCGACCCGAACTCCTGGATCGGCAGGGCGCCCAGAACCAGCGTCGAGAGAATCGGGAGCGGGGCAATGCAGCGACCCGCCTCCTCACAGAGGCCGGTGAGTTCGGACATGCCGAAGCCTCCGCCTCCGAGATCCTCACGAATCGCGACCCCGAGAAGGCTCGCGTTCGCGAGTTCGGTCCACAAGTCGTCGTCGTACCACCCCGGACCTTCCGCGAGTTGCTTCACTCGGTCGTCGGTCGCGCGATCGGAGATGATCTGCCGCGCGAGGTCCTGGATGGCCTGCTGGTCTTCGCTCAACGAGAAATCCATGGCTGCCTACGCTCTCAATCCTTGACCGGTCGGAACTGGTGCAACGCCAGTTCCGGATCGGTGCGTACGAATTCGGCCTGTACGACCATGCCGATCTTGATGTCGTCTTTGGAGATGCCGATCACGTTCGAGACGATCCGGACACCCTCATCCAGCTCAATGAGCGCGATCACGTTCGGGTATTCGAAGGCGGGAATCGGCGGATGATGCATCGCGACATGGCTGTACACCGTACCGCGGCCCTTCGACTCGATGGTCTCCCATTCGAGCGACTGGCAATGCGGACACATCGGCTCCGGCGGGTGGCGCAGCTCGCCGCACGAGCTGCACTTCTGGATAAGAAGCTTGTTCTCTTCGAGACCCTTCCAGAAATGCGCCGTGTCGCGCGTGATCCCGGGGCGCGGACGCGGCGGCCGACCCTTCTTCTCTCCCTCAACGGCCGCTTCCGTCTTCTTCTTGCGTGGACGGAACTTGAACAAACGGAAGATCATCGTGCCGACCGTCTCGCCGTCCTGATCGCGGAAGGTGTAGAGCTGACCGATGAAGTGACCCGTACCGAGGCCGGTCTGCTTCTCCGGAGAGATGCTGTCGATCACGATCTCGTGCGTGAGGTGATCACCCGGCTTCAGGTAGCGCATGTACTCCTGGTCGCAGTTGACCGCGACCACCGAGGTGAAGCCCTGCTCGGCGAAGACGTCCCACAACTCCGCCTGCGCGTTCGGGCCGGTTGCGGACGGCGGCTTCAGACCGCGCATCGTCCATGCCTGCAACATCGACGGCGGCACCACGAGGCCACCGAAAACCGACGCGGCAGCCGCCTCGGGATCGGTGTACACCGGGTTGTCGTCGCCCATTGCATCGCACCAGTGACGCGCCATCGGCGTGTTCACCGGATCGCGCGCCACGAACGGCTCGCCGACACGGCGTCCTTCGAACTCTTTCAGGCGAGCGTAGAAGCTCGTCTTCTCGTCTTCCAACACGAGTCGTGCTCCCTTCCCTGCGGGGTTAGCCGCGCGGCAGTCCGAGGCCCATCCAGGCCACGATCTGTCGTTGAATCTCGTTCACACCGCCACCGAACGTGTTGATCTGACACGCGCGGTACTGCATCTCGATCTCGCCGCGCAGGACCGCCCCGGGCGACTTCGACTTGAGCAGCCCCGGTTGGCCCAACACGTCGAGCAGAAGCCGATAGATCTCGATCAGCTCCTCGGTGCCAAAGACCTTCACCGACGAGGCTCGCGCCGGCTCGAGCTTGCCGCCTTCGAGCTCCCAGGCCATCCGCCAGTTCATGACCTTTGCCGCCTCGGTGCGGGCGAAGGCTTCGGCGAGCGCCGTTTGCACCCAACCCTGCTCTATCAGCGGACGGCCATCATCCGTCGTGGTCTCGCGCGCAAAGCGAACGGTGTCGTCGACCAAGCGCTGCGCAATGCAGCCCCAGACGCCGAGTCCGATCCGTTCGTAGTTGAGCTGAGTCGTGATGAGCGTCCAGCCCGCGTTCTCATCCCCGACCCGATTCGTCACGGGGACGCGAACGTCCTCGTAGTACGTCATGTTCGTGCGGCCATCGCCGACTGTGAAGATCGGTGCGAGGCTGAACCCCGGCTGGTCGGTCGGGCAAATGAGGATGGTGATCCCCTTGTGCTTCTTCGCCTCGGGGTCGGTGCGGACGGCGAGCCAGACGTAGTCGGCGTCGTTGGCGCCACTCGTGAACATCTTCGTGCCGTTCACCACGTACTCGTCGCCCACCCGCTCCGCGGCGGTCGAGAGCGCCGCGAGATCGGTCCCGGCCCCGGGCTCTGAATATCCGATGGCGAAGTGTACCTGCCCGCCGAGAATGAGGGGCAGGAACTTCGTCTTCATCTCCTCGCTGCCGTGCCGCATGATTGCCGGCCCGACCGTGTTCAAGGTGACGAACGGGAGCGGAGCTCCCGCGCGACGCGCCTCGTCGAGGAAGATCAGCTGCTCGATCCCCGTGAAGCCCTGCCCGCCCCACTCCTCTGGCCAGCCGACGCCGAGCCAGCCATCCTTGCCGATCTGGCGAATGACTTCCTTGTAGACGGGCCCGCCGACCTCGTGACTGAGACGCTCGCGCGTCTCCTCCGTCATGAGACCGGCGAAGTATTCACGAATCTTCGTGCGGAGCTTTTGCTGCTCAGGCGTGAAATCGACGTACATGGGACTCCGGGGGTTGTGAGGCAGGCGGGCGAACCGCGCCTACCCGGCCATTCGGTCTCCGATTATGGAAGTGCTTTCGAGGCGCTCGAGATCTTCTTTCGACAAACCCAGCTCACCGCTGAGGATTTCGGCATTGTGCTGACCCAGGGTCGGCGCAACGGTCGCGTACTGTGGCTCCGGTCCGTACGAGAAGCGCATCGGCCAGGTGGGGTAGCGGCGCTCGCCCGAACGGGGATGATCCAATGCCTGGTAGAAGCCCCGCGCTTCCAGCTGCGGCTCGCCGTACATCTTCGTTGCTACGAGAGCCTCGGACACGGGGATGCGGCGCTCGCGCAGGACTGCGACGACGTCGGCGGCGGAACGCTGCTTCGTCCATTCCGTCAGCTTCGCGTCGATCTCATCGTGGCGGGCCACGCGGCCGGACAGGGTTCCCAGCGCCGGGGCGGTCGCCCATTCCGGTCGCTCGAGAGCCTCCACGAGCCGAGACCACTCTTCATCCGTTCTCACGGAAAACGCGACCCACGCGCCCTCGTTCGTCGGGTACGCGCCCTGCGGCGCGAAGTCGCGATCGCGGTTTCCGTAACGGCCGAGCACGGTCCCATTCATCGTGTGCTCGATGATCTGCTCCGGCGTGAGGCATGTCCCGGTTTCGAGCTGGGCGACTTCGATGTGCTGACCCTCACCGGTCCGCTCGCGGTGCATGAGTGCAGACTGGAGGGCGACACCGACGTGCATCGAAACACCGCAATCGATGAAGCCTCCCGGATTGAGCGGTGGCCCGCCCGGGTGACCCGTGACCCAGGTCATACCCGCGGCCTGCTCGATGACAGTCGCCCACCCAACGTAGTCACGCCACGGACCCTCGAGACCAAAGCCGGGCATCCGGACCATGATCAGGTCGGGTTTCGTCTCGATCAGCTTCTCGTACGTGAGACCGAAGTTCTCCATCACGCGCGGCGAGAAATTCTCGATCAGGACGTCGGTGTCGGCGAGCAGCCCAAGCAGGAGGTCGCGGGCCTCTTCCTGGCGGAGATCGAGAGTGAGATCGCGCTTCCCGTGGTTCGAACCCTGGTAGGTCGTGCTGTGCTCGTAGTAGTCCTCGCCGAGCTGCGGGTACGTCTGGCTGAAGCGGAAGCCGTCGGGGCGCTGGACCGACTCTACTTTGATCACATCCGCGCCGTGAGACGCGAAGTACATCCCGACGAAGGGTCCCGCCCAGAACGTGCCGAGATCGAGCACCCGCAGGTCGCGGAACGGAAGGCCTTCGACGTCGGGGCGACCGTTCGGCCGCTTCTTCCGAGTGGGGACGACCGGCTCCTCACGTGCGGCCCAGGGATCGTCGAGTGCCCAGGTGTGCTCTCCCAGGCGCGGCGCGGTGGTCCGAATTGCAGCCGGCGTCTTGGCCAACCGATAGGGGAATCCGGGTCGCTTCCAGTCGCGGCCGGGCTCCTGCACGAAGAACGGACGCTCGCGGAACTGATCGAATCGCTCGAGCGTGTCACCGCTACCGATCCAGACCGTGGGAATGCGGAAGGCCTGGCCGAGCGTCACGATCTCGTCGGCCGTGTGCTCTTTGAGCCACGGCTGAATCGCGTCGAAGAACTCCTGCGCGACGGGAAAGTCGGATTGGATGTTCTTCTGCTCTTGCGCGAACTGCGGGACCTCGAAGAGCGTGCACGTGTCTTCCCACTGCTGCGCGGTCAGCACGTTCACGCCGACCCACGCGTCCTTGCAACGAAGCACGCCCGGCAACGGGGTGCGCCGCTTCTGCGGCGGCGGCATGCCCATCTTCCTGAGCGTCTCGGCCCACATCATCGGGTAGGGCAACGTCCCGACGAGGCACTCCATCATCGACACGTCGACGTCGACGGCCGAATTCTTGTCCCGTGCGGCGCGCACGGCGGTGAGTGCGGCCGTCGCAGCGAAGGAGCCGACGAGATACTCGGGGATACGGCCACCGACACGAACGGCTGCAGATCCCGGGAGGCCGTGTGCAGACACCCAGCCACCGGCCGCCTGGATCACCAGTTCGGTCGCCTCGAGGTCGCGGTACGGCCCGGTCTGACCGAAGGGAGAGATCCGGACGAGCGCGATCCGGGGATTGAGGTCGCGAAGGACGTCGAGACCGAGGCCCCGCTTCTCGAGCCGCCCGGGCCGATCGCTCTCGATGACGACGTCCGCACCAACGAGCAGCGCGCGAACCTTCTCGACCGCACCCGGGCCGTCGAGATCGATCACCATGCTGCGCTTGTTCGCGTTCAGGTAGCGGGCGAGCCCACCCTCTTCGGGGTCGACCTTGCCGTCCTTGAACGGGCCCCAGAGACGGAGAGGATCGCCTTCGGGGGGCTCGATTTTGACGACGTCCGCACCCAGATCGGCCAATAGCTTGGACGCGTACGCACAAGCGATGTCGCCACCGATCTCGACGACGCGTAGATCGCGAAGAGCTTCCATGGGTAGGGCTTTCGAGCGGAGAGGACGGACCAATCCAGTCGAAGTCTAGGTAGCGCGGCCCCCCTTGGGCGGCAACGATGCGCGAACGGTTCGGATGCGCTATTCGCCCCGCGGCTCCGGGTCACCCGGAAAGCGCGGCAGATCTTCGTGGGCCTCCGGCCAGGCGGGCTCGTCCACGTGCCACAGGCCCGCGTCCCCCCGTTCGAGGCGGGGGTCAAGTCCGGGGCGGCCTTGCGCCATCGCCCGGGATGGCGGATGATCCGCCATGGTCAAGCTGGATCATCTCATCCTCATGGTGAACGACATGGACGCGAGTGTCGCGTTCTACATGGAGATAATGGGGTTTCGGGATGAGGGCAGCAGCGAGCCCTTCCGCGTGATCCGAGTCCGCGACGACCTCACGCTCCAACTGGCGCCCTGGGGCACATCGGGGGGAACGCATCTGGCGTTCGCGATGGAGCGCCCCGAGTTCGATGAGGCCTTCGCTAGGATCCGCAACGCGGGACTCGAATACGGGGACTCTTTTCACAGCGTGGGGAATCAGCAGGGCCCCGGCGACGCGACCGGAGCTCTCGGCCCCGGCAAGGCCGTCTACGTCTTCGATCCGAACAAGCACCTGATAGAGATTCGTCACTACTGATCCGGCGACGCCGCCTCGGCCCGGGCCCTCAGGGGCGTTGAAGCCCCCTGGCGAATCACATACTTTGTGATCCTCGACCGTGCGGTCAGCATCAGCCGTTCGGCGCCTCGCGCCCATGACCAAGCCACAGAAGCTCACCCTTGGAATCGGGATCGCGGCCCTCGTGACCGCCATCGCCGCGCAGGCCGTGCCGGGGCTCCCGGGGTGGCTGCTCGCGTGGACGAGCCTCTCATGCACGATCTCGGCCGGCGCGTACGTGGCGAATCGCCCCCAGGCCTACGGCAAACGAGACGGCCGCCTGGTCTGGTGGCGGGCCCTCCCCACCGCCGTCTTCGTCGGGGCTTTCCGAATCGCGTGCGCAATGATGCGCTGGTGGCGCGGGCGCCCCGTCAAGAGCCAGATTACCTCGCATCTCTGGATCGCGGGACGGATCGAAGCGGGCGAGCTCCCGGACGTCGACTTCGTCGTCGATCTCGTGTCGGAGTTTCCGGAACCCCGCGCCGTACGTGAACGCGCGGGATACCGGTCCCTTCCCGTCCTCGACGGCGGTGTCCCGCCCGACGACGACGCCGTGTTGGCGCTGCTCGACGAGGTCTCTCTTCCCGACGCGGCGGTCCTCGTGCACTGCGACTCCGGAATGGGACGCGCTCCGACCTTCGGCGCGCTCCTCTTGCTCCGCCGCGGCGACGCCGCAACCACAGCGGATGCCATCGCGATGATCGAGCGAGAGCGACCGTTCATCCACCTCGGCGTCGCCGATCGCGCCTTCCTCGCGCGGCTGGAACCGCTCGTGCGTCCACTAGCCGTCGAACCGGCAGCCGCCGCAGCGTTCTAGCACCCCTCGCTCAGGATCGGGGCGCGAGGTCCTTCTGCTTCATTCGCCAGACCAGTAGGTCCAGGCGATCCTGGCCGAAGAACGGCTCGCCTTCGAACACCATCGTAGGCACGCCCCAATGCCCCGCCGCTTCCAGAGCCTTCTGGTTCCGATCGATCCCGGCGTCGCGAGCAGCCGGGTCCTCTGCGATCGCGGCTTCCATCTCTGCCAGATCGAGCCCCGCTCGCTGCGTCGCGTCCGCGAGATGCGAGCCCTGATCCCAGCCGTCGACCTGCCCACCGAAGATGATCTGCGAGACCTCGTCGATGAAGGCGAGCCCCTTCCCACGGGCGGCGGCCTCGATCCCCAGTCGCGTCAGGCGATGGATGTACGGCTGCTCCTTCGGGATGGTCCGCGTCGCGAAATCCTGGACGACCGGGTCCGGTCGTGGCCAGCCGTAGGGGAGGCCCTCGCACTCCGCGATCCGCGCGGTGTCGCGGAGCAGATACGGCGGCCAGAGCGGGTTCACCTGGTCGAAGAAATCCGGGGTCCGAATCGCAATGGGGAGCACAGGGCGGATGTTCAGGTCCACGTCGCGCTCCTGCGCGAGGCGCACCAGCCGGCCGGTTGCGAGATACGAGTACGGACTCCGAAAGGACCAGAAAACGTCGACTTCGAGGCTCATCCCGGGTGGCTAGCACCGGGACCTCCGGATTTTCACTATTGACTTTAGTTCGCTTAACTAACAATATTTGTTTTCTGCTCGATCGAGAGCGGATTGTGGAAAGCCGGCCTGGGTTGAAGCCCCCCCTTCACCCCAGGGGGCCCGGTGCGTGGAGTACCTGGGGGATTCGTGAATGGTCGCGGATTCTCTGGGTACTACGCCCCGCTCCGTGCGAGTAAGGAGCCCCCGGGGCCCGCCACTCCTGCGGCGTCCGGTCTCGGAAACGCGGAGCGTTCTTCGGGTTCCACAACACATCTCGGAAGTATCGGGGCAGGACCCGCGCGGCCGGGTCCGCCCGCAACCGAGGATAGTCGGAGAGCTTCCCGGTGCGCTCCCAGGTGACGGGCGTCGGCGTATGCGCCACGTTCAGAACCGCAGACATCGTGATCACCGAGCGCAGTCGCGCGTCGGAGAGCTCGCTCTCTCCTTCCTCCAGAATGCCGGTCAGGTGTTGGACGTCGTCGAGCTTCGCCGCACCAAACCCGATCCCCGTGCCGAAGGAACAACATCCCGAACAACTCGACGTCCCCGAGCAGAGTGTCGGGCGGGTGGTGACCGTGCACGTCGACCAGACCCGGGAGAACGCACGCACCCACGTAGGGGCCGGTCGCACCGGCCCCCGCGGGTTAGACCGCAGCGATTCGGCCCCCTTCGACGACGATCGTCCGGTCGGGCTACCGCGTCTTGCCCGGATCGATCACCGTCACCCCGGCGAAAACGGTCCCCTCGGGCGGCACCTCGAACTCGGGCGGCTGCAGCGCGAAGCAAAACCAACCTCCGGCGAGCAGCAACACGACTCCAACGACCAACACCGCTCGGAGCGCGCGACCCAGCATCCCTCGTTCTACTACCGAAAACGCAAACGGGGCGAACCCTCGCAGGCCCGCCCCGTCCGCATCGAAACGAGAGTCCGACTCAGAACACGCCGGCCTCCGCCCCATCTACGAAGGCGCCACTCGGCGAGCCGAGCGGCGGCACCGGGCAAGCCACTGGCGCCGGGAAGTTCTTCTCACCGAGGAACTTGTCGACCTTGTCGAACTTGTCTGTCGACGAAGGCGTACCCTTCTGCTTCGCGGGCACCTCGGCACACCAGTCGACACCCGTGCCGAGCGTCAGGCGAACCGCGATGCGGCCCTGCTTCGGCTCATCCAGGGTGAATCCGAAGGCGTCCTTGCCGGCCTTGAGCTTCACGAGGCCGTTCTTCACCGTAATCACGGTGACCGCCGTACCCGAGGCGCCCTTGTACCGGAACCCGGTCGACGACGGCAGCCAGCTGCCGGCCGGCAGATCGATCGTGACCTGCTCGCCGCTCCCGTTGGCGTTGTAGATACGCAGGGTACCGCCGTTCACCAGCGGGTCACCCGCGGTGCCGAGTCCCGGAGGAACGATCGCAGGATCCTTCGACGTGAAGCTCAGCTTCCGCTTCTTAGGCGTGGAGGGATCGGTCTTGTCCTTCATCGTCAGCGACTTGGTCGAGATCGGAACGTGCGGGACGGAGCCCGGGAAGCTCGTCACGTCGTTCGGATCCGTACCGGCGTCGATCTCATCGCGATCGCGACGGCCGTCGCCATCTCGATCGATACCCATCCGAATGCCCGCACCGCGCGGCACACAGGTGTAGACGGCCTCCTGCTCGGCGGAAACCAGGCCCAGCAACGTCGCCAAGGAGACCTGACCTTCGGACGTGCGGTCCGTGAGGAAGAGGTTCGTGCCGAAGCCGACGTACACAGCGCCACGCGCCTCGCCGCCGAACGCACCCTTGCCGATGACGTCGCAGTTGCCGGCATCCGCCTGATCCAAGAGCAGCTGGAGACGCGCCAGCGTGGCCGCGTCTCCCACAGACGCGGGTGTGAGAGATACCTGTTGACCGACGCTCGGCTTGAACCCCGTGTCGAGCGAGAGAACAAAGGCCTCGACGTTGCCGCGGATCGCCGCCGACGGGAAGGCGAAGACGTTCGCCATCAAGAAGTCGTTCACGGACGGGATGCTGCCATCGTGCAGGAAGCCGAAGCCCCGAACCTGGACGCCCAGGAAGCCGGTGGGCGGAATGAGCGTCTGCCCGTTCGGCACACCGAACATGCCGATCTTCTGATACTGGTTGCGCAGGTGGGGAATCTTGAATTCCTGCGTCTCCCCTTCGGCCGAGGACAGACCGTCCGTCCCGAAGAAGTCGAGCGCCGGGTTAATGACGTGACAGTGGTCACAGGTGTTGCCACCGTCGACGGCAGTGTTGAAGTAGAAATTCTCACCGGCCGCCTGTTGCGCAGTCGGGACGTCGTCGAGGTCGCGGACCGCGTTGGGTGGGTACCGAACCGTGAGGATGAAGTCCGTGAACTCCTGCATGTGATCCGTCGGCAACTCCTCGTCGTCGCCGAGAAGGCCGACGAAGGCTCCGTTGAAGGCCATGAATGCGGCTTCCTCATCCAGCGCGTCGCCCGTCGCACAACCGGTACGATCCCCTCGCCAGTGCATCGGGCCTTGCCCCGACAAGCCCCGCAGGCTCTGCGTCGTCATCGGGCCCTTCTGCGGGTGAAAGGGCGAGCCCGAGCCGGTTCGGAACGGGTTGCAGTTCGTCCTCACCGAGGTCGCCTCAGCGTCGCCGAGGTCCCATGCCTTGTCGTCCTGGTCGCCGAAGTGATGGCAACTCGCACAGGCGTTGTCGCCGTGCCCGGACTTCTTCGCATTGTATAGGTGCCGGCGGCCCTTTCGGACGACGGGCGGCTGCGGATCGTAGTCGCCGAGAGCGACGGTTTCGGTCTGAGCTGCCGTCGTCGGGTCACTCGCGTTCGTGACGATCCCGATCCGATGATCGAACCGGTTCATCACGTAGAGGCGGTCGTTCGCCTCATCCAGAGCAAGACCACTCGGGCCACCGCCCACATCGATGAAGGTCTTCGCCACGGTTCCGCCCTCGAGAGTCGCGCTGTCCATGAGAGCGACGTGACGCGAGCCGAACATCGCGACGTAGACCTGCGAGCCATCGCTCGAGAAGGCGATGTCGGTCGGGAACGCACTGCTCTCTTCGATCTCCGAATCCGACCCCGGGGAGACGAGGTAGTTGATGTGGGGATTCAGGTGATGGCGCACCGCCGATCCTCCATTGATGACGGTGACGCTGCTTTCGACAATCCGACCCGTCACACCGTGCAAGCCATCGAAGACGTGACCCTCAAATCGGACCTCGTTGTGATCTTCGGTGTTCGTCGCGTAAACGTTTCCGTTCCCGGGATTGACGGCGAGATTTAAGATCGTCGTCGCAACTCCCGTCACCTCCTGGCCTGCGAGCGCAACCGGGGTCGGCGCGTTCGCGTCGATCGGAAAGACGTCTTCGTCCGGCAGCGAGAAGGCCACGAAGGGCGACCAGTCCCTACCCAGCTCGTCACGCCACCCGACCCCGTCGAACTTCACGATCAGGCCGACGTCCGGCGCACCACCGAGAGCACTTCCCGGCGGCGGCGGGAGACCACCGTTGTTCGAGATCACGCGCTCGGTGATCGCCGTCGTCTGGTTTCCGGAGTGGAAGATCGATGCGTAGACGATGCTCCCGTCCGGCGAGGCGGCGAGACCGCGGGGCGTATCGCCGAAGAGGACGATGTTTGCGATGGCCGTGCCACCGAGCTCGGCGCCGAGGCTCGTCGCATCAAAGACCTGAACGATCGCGCGGCCGAGCCCCTCGCTGGCGTAGTCGATCGGCACCGGGCAGTTCTGACCGCGTCGGGCCGTCGAGATGAACGCGCGGTTGCCACCGGGCCCGGCGAACACGATGTCGCGGGGCTCATCGCACGTGTGGAGGGTCCGCGTGACGCGCGAGAGTTCCGGGGTGATAGCGTCGAGCGTGACGATGCTCACGCTGTCCGACAGGTGATTGACGACCCAGACCTCGGTGTTGGTCCTTACGGCCACCGCCGAAGGCTCCATTCCGACCGGGACTTCCGCGAACAACGAGAGCCCGCCGGCCGTGACGTCGTAGATCGCCAGGCGGTTGTCCGGCGTGTTCAGCGCGAACAAACGTGTCCCATCGGGTGAGAGGGCCAGCGGTCGCACGTGGCCGGTCTCGAAGTTCGTAAAGGTGCCGTCGGGCGACTGCCCAAAGGCAGGTGCCACGATCAGCGCAACCAGGACGGAGGCCAAGAGACAGCGTATTCTCGAAATTTTCATCAGTGTTTCCCCCTGGTTGGGTCGGTCGCTCGGGTACCGAATTCTAGCGAAACCGCGCCGGGCTACGCGAGCGAATATCTCTCGTGCCCCCCGAAGGGCATGGCTTTGTCGCTGGAACTTCGCTCGTTTGGAGTCGATTCCGAGGCGGTTGGTAAAACGGCGACTGCGTCGGGCGGACGACCGACTCCGAATCGGTGTTGATCCAGATCCCCCCACAAGCGAAGGAATTCGAGTGCAACGCGTCATCGACCTCGAAGGATGTCTGAACTTCCGCGACCTCGGTGGCTATCCCACCGACGATGGGCGCCGTGTCCGCTGGCGCCGCGCCTTCCGGGCCGACGGACTCCACCTACTCACACCGAGCGACGTCGACAGGATCCGTGACGAGCTTGAGATCCGCGACGTGATCGACCTGCGTTCCACAGCCGAGCGACGCGCAGACGTCGGACGGCCGCTCGATGCCGTGGACGAGATCCAGGTACACCACACGCCGCTGTTCGACGGCGACATGTCGAATCGTCGCGATTCGAGAGGTGCCGACCTCAACCTCTCCGATCGCTACGTTGCCCTCGCCGGCCTCGCCAAGAAGCCGATCGCGCAGGCCCTGCAGGTCATCGCGGGCTCCACTGGAAGCGCCGTCTATCACTGCGCCGCCGGGAAAGACCGCACCGG
Organism: Candidatus Binatia bacterium; assembly: GCA_029243485.1. Classification (NCBI taxonomy): domain Bacteria; phylum Candidatus Binatota; class Binatia (SeqCode); species Binatia bacterium. The sequence goes on from JAQWRY010000052.1 coordinate 141,053, forward strand.
CGTGGTTTCCGCCCTCCTCCTCGGCGTTCTCGGCGTCCGGAACGACGTCATCGTCGCGGACTACGCCGCAACCAAGGAGAACCTCGATCGGATCATCGATCGCCTGACGAACACTCCCGGATACGAGACCATCCACGGAGAGCTACCTCCCGAGACCCTCCACGCCGAGCCCGAGACGATGATCGGGTTCCTCGACGGCATCGAGCGAGAGTACGGATCCGTGGCCGACTACGCGCGCGCCGCCGGCGTCCCCGCGCAAGGCATCGACACCCTCCGGGCCGAACTCCTCGAAGACGCATGAGCACGTCCGACACGCTCCCCCGCGAAGCCGACCGGGCTCTCACGTCGAGCCTGCGTCGGTTTCTCGGGCTCATCCTCGCCGCCTCGATCACCGTCGGAGTGATCGACTGCTTCCTGGATCCCGCGCAACTTCCACTTCTCCTCGCGCCCAAGCTTCTCGGCGTCCTTGCCCTCGTGTGGGCCCTCCGGCCCATCCGGACGGAACAGACCCAAGCAGGCGACGTCACCGTCAACCTGATCGCGCTCTCGATTACCGCCGTCACGATCGCGGCGGCCGGCGCGCTCTCCGGGCACGTCGTCCCGCGCGCACTCGTGTTGTTGATGCTCTGCGTCGGCGCCGCCGGGTTCCTCCCCTGGGGGCTTCGGCGACAAGCCCTTCTCGTCGCCATCGCCGGCGGACAGCCTGGAGGTCGGCGAGGACAAGCGCCGGGCGAGCTAGCTACTGGAGCGCTTGGCTCGAACTTTCGATGTACCCCAAGGCCTCGAGGCGTTCGATGTGCTCCTTCGGGACCACGATCTTTTTGGCGACGAGCCGGCTGTTTCGCGTCTCCGCCTTGGCAGCAATCGCCTCGAGTCGCGTCGCGACCTCCGGCTTCCTGGCCACGAGGTCGACCGTCTCGTTCGGATCGTTCTGCCAATCATAGAGCCGGCGCGTCTTGCGCTTGCGATCGACGATGTAGTGATAGCGTCCGTCGACGACGCTGCGTAGGTGAGCCTTGCGATCCAGCGAGCCGACGACCGGGGGCGGCGTTCCAGCCGCTTCCACATCAGTGAACGTCGACACCAGGGAGCGTCCCTCCATCTTCGGCCCTTCGAGACCCAGGAGATCGATCACGGTCGGCGCGACGTCGATGAGCCCCACGGGCTGTTCGACGACGGCGGGCGCGACGCCGGGCCCGGCGATGAGGAGCGGTACTCGCAGGAGCTCCTGGTGCAGAGACCGCTCGTGACCGATGCGGCCGTGCTCGTAGAACTACTCGCCGTGGTCCGACAGGAGGACGACGATCGTCTTCTTCCACTCGTCGCGCTCGTCGAGGAATCGAAATAGGCCGGACAACGCATCGTCCGCCTGGCGAACGAGCCCGTCGTACAGATCCGAGAGCACCTGGACGTGCGCCGGGGTCAGCGGCTCCGCGTTGAAGTGGGGATTGCCGCACTTCCCGACGGTCTCGAAGCCTTCGGGTACCTCGACCGAGCGGAAGTCCTTCATCAACTCCGGGGCGGGCTCGTAGGGGCAATGCGTCTCGTAGGTGTGGATGAACGCGAAGTAGGGCTGCTCCGGCGGCAGGCTCGTGATCCACTTCTCGACTTCGACGACTCTCTCCGTGAGGCCCGCTTCCTGCTCGCCGTACCACTCAAAGCCCCGCTTGAAGCCGTAGCGGCCCTCCACGAACCCACCGTCGGTCCAGGCACGCGCGCGATAGCCATTGCGTTTGAGCACCTGAGTCAGGGTCGGGATCTTCGCCGGCAGGGTTCGCTTGGATTTCGTCAGACCGTGCTCGCGCGGCCGCAGACCGGTGAACAGCGTCATGTGGGAGGGCAGAGTCCACGAGGACGGTGCGAGCGCGTTTGCGAAACGCACGCCACGGCTCGCGAGCCGGTCCATGTTCGGTGACGTCGGCTTGGCGTACCCGTAGGCCCCCAGGCGATCCGCGCGCAGCGTGTCGACGGAAATCAGGATCAGATTCGGCTTGGCCGCGGCAGACGGAAGCTTGGCGGCGGTCGAAAGAGGTTTGAGCTCGGCGGACGGAGGCTGGGGTTCGGGCTCGGGCTCCGCCGCGACGGAAGAACCGGGAAGCACGCACAGGAGCGCACAGACGACCCATGCGAGGCTCGTGGCACAGCACCACCGGCGTCGTCGACTCGATCGCATCAAGCGACTATCCGCGACGGACCCAGCCCCCGCAACCGCCGATGACGGGACGGCGCCCCCCGATTCCCCGCCGCGACTGGACCCAACGGGTGTAGGCTCGTACACTCGCCGGATGCCTCGCTCTTCGCGAGTCCTACTCGCGTGCCTCGCATTTGCGTCGGGAGCGAGCGCCCTCGCGTGGGTCCAACCCACGCTTCTCTGGATCACGCGCTCGCCGACCACCCAGGGTGCATCGACCACACTCGGGATCGGCTACCTTCTCTTCGGAGTCGCGCTCGGCGCGCTCGCGCGAGTTCGTTTCCTCACGGATCTCGAGCCGATGGACCGCGTCGGCCGCACCCTACTGGCACTGGCGCTCGGCCTCGCAGGGTTGGGCCTGCTGCTGCCGCACGTAGGCGCCGCGGCCCCTCCACTCCTGATTCTCGCCGGCCTGCTCTTCGGCGCAGTGAGCGGCGCACTTGGTGACAACCTGAGCGCACTCGTCCTGGGCGGGAGCGCCGGGGCCCTGTTTTCCTCGACACTCACCTTCGCCGGGTTCGGGATCTCCTCTCTCCGCTGGATGGCAACCACCGGAGTCCTCCTCGCCGGACTCGTTGCACTCGGACAACATCGAAGCCGCAACGAACCACCGACCAGCACGGGGGGCGATACCGCCATCGCTCCCGCTGTCCTGGCATTCGCAGCGGGCTCGGTTCTGGTGACGTACACGGCGATCGTCGGCCGAGCGCTCGCTCCGTACACGGCCGACTCGATCCAGGCCCGAGCAATCCTCGGCGTGCTCGTCTTGCTGGGAACCGGCCTGGGCATGATCGCCACGCGGCGACGCCCCGAGGGCTCAGCACTGCTCCTTCTCGCTGCCGTCGCCGCAGCCTGCGCGACCCTCACGGCGTACCTGCAACTCGAATGGATCGTGCCCGGCGCCGTGCGCCGACTGGGTGGCCTCGCGTCCTGGCCGCGCGCTCTCGGGCTCACGACCGCCGAAACCGCGGTACTGCTTCTTCCCGGTCTGATCCTCTTTTCGGCAGCACTCGGCAGCCGTGCGGCAAGGCAGATCGGTTGGCTCGCGCTCGGCGCGGCAACCGCGACGCTGTGGGCTTCACCGCTCACCGGAGCACTCGCTTCGGTCGCCATCAGGGATACGCCGTTCGACGAGCGGTATGGGCCCCTCCTCTACTGGCAGGAGACCGCGCGAGGGCTGGTTCTCGTAACGGACGACCCGCAACAGAGCCGGATCCTACGACGCGGCGACGGACGCTCTCCCGGCGGCACCGGGACCGACCCCGAAGATCGCGTGAACGCGCAGATCCCGATGCTCCTGCATCCATCCGCGCGGCGCGTCCTTCAACTGGACTTCGGAGTGGGCAACGGCGCCTCCTCACTCCTCGCGCACCCCCTCGAGAGGCTCGACGTCTTAGACCCGACGGGAACCGCCGTCGAGATTGCACCGTTCTTCGACCTGACGAATCTCGACGTCCTCGGAGACCAGCGCCTCGTCCTACACGGCACGAACCCGTGGAAACTTCTCGCGGGGACCCAAGAGACGTGGGACGTCATTCTGCTTACCAGCGCCACACTCGAGAGCGGGACCGCGGAAGAACTGCCAACCGTCGAACGATTGAAGCTCGCTAAGAGTCGCCTCACAGGCGGCGGCGTCGTGAGCCTGCGCCTGAACGTCGGGCGTGCGTCGGTCGATGAAATCCGGACCGTCGTTCGGACCGTGGCGAGCGTCTTCCCTAACGTGAGCATCTGGAACGGGCCGCTAGGCTACAACTGGGTGATCAACGGTAGCGACGTCGAACGCCTCCCGAGCACCGCAACGATGGCCTCTCTCCGGGACGACCCCGACATCGACGCCGAGCTCGGCTCCCTCGGCCTCGACGACGCGGAGACGTTGTGGTCACGCCTCGTGCTGAGCCCGGAAGACGTCGCCGCGTTCGCAGGCACCGGGCCCCTCGTCACGACGGATCGACCTGGTGTCGACACGTCGAGCGCGCGCTCCGAAGACACCTTCTTCGGGCTGGGCGGTGCCATCGCCGATACCCGGGTCGCCGACATGACGGCGGCGGACGGACGCGAAAACGTCGGCCTCGCCCGCTTGTTCGCGAAGCTCCACGAGCTTCGAGCGCTTTCGAAGCCGCGCCCGGCGCCGTAACGAAAAAGGGGCGACGGTTTCCCGTCGCCCCTCTTTCGATCAGCCGCCCGACAGTCTCGGTATCGGCAATCTCATGCTCGGCACACCGGAGCCCCGGTTCGGGATGTTTCCGATGAAACCACTCTTCTTGCCCCAAGGGCGCTTGGGGCAGATCAGGTCGTCTTCCGGCGCAGGCGGCGACGCGGGCGGCAGACAGCTCGTGAGACAGGCGTCGAAGTCATCATCGTTCCCATCGTCACACGTCTCGCCGAACTGCGTCTGGACTTCACCGTCACCGCAGAACGTACAATCGTTTCGACAGGAATCCGTGTTGTCGTCGTTCCCATCATCGCAGTTCTCGCCGAACTGCACCTCGCCGTCACCGCAGTAGTTGCAGTCGTTCCGGCAGGCATCGGTGTTCACCGCGTTCCCGTCGTCGCAGGTCTCACCGTCGTCTAGGTTGCCGTCACCACACAGCGGCGACGTGCAATCGTTCCGGCAGGAGTCGCCGTTGTTGCTGTTGCCGTCGTCACACTGCTCTTCGAGCTGCAGCTCACCATCGCCGCATTGGGTGCAGTCGTCGCGGCAACCATCGCTGCCGTCACAGTTCTCGCCCGGGTCGATGTTGCCATCGCCACAGAACGGGAGCTCGCAGGAGTTGGAACACGAATCGTCGTCGACGGTATTGCCATCGTCGCACTCCTCACCCGGCTGGTCTTCGCCGTCACCGCAGAAGTTGCAGCTGTTCCGACAACCGTCCGTATCGATCTTGTTGCCGTCGTCGCAGGTCTCACCCGCGTCCAGAATGCCATTGCCGCACGACTGGATCACGACGCCCGGCAGGCAGGAGTTGCCGCAGGAATCGAGGTCGTTGTTGTTGCCATCGTCACAGGTCTCACCGAGAACGATCTGGGTGATGCCGTCGCCGCAGAAGTCGCAGGAGCCGCGACATTCGCTCGGAATCGGCCCAACGAGACCACCCGGAGGATCACAGGTCTCTCCGGACTGGGTCAGACCGTCGCCACAGAAGCTGCAGTCGTTGCGACAACTGTCATCGTTGACGTTGTTGCCATCGTCGCAGCTTTCGCCCGACTGGACGACTGCGTCCCCACAAGCCGTGCAGTCATTGCGACAGGCATTGAAGTTGTTGGCATCACCGTCATCGCAGAACTCGCCGGTCTCGACGATACCGTTGCCGCACTCTTCCGAAACTGGGGTACAGTCGTTCCGACAGGCATCGGCATTGTTGGTGTTGCCATCATCGCACTGCTCGCCAAAGCCGACCTGAACGGCGCCGTCGCCACAGGCCGTGCAATCGGTACGGCAGGAGTCATTGTTGTTGCCGTCGCCGTCGTCGCAGAACTCCCCGGCCTGCTGAACGGCATCGCCACAGAACGTGCAGCTATTGCGACAGCTGTCGGTGTCGACATCGTTGCCGTCATCACACGTCTCACCGGCCTGCAGAACCTCATCACCACAGGCGGTGCAGTCGTTGCGGCAGGAGTCCGTGTCATTGCTGTTGCCGTCGTCGCAGAACTCGGTGCCCTCGACTACGCCGTTGCCACAAGCCGGCTGCGTGGTGCAGTCGTTGCGGCAGGCGTCGTTGTTGTTGCTGTTCCCGTCGTCGCAGAACTCGGGCGGCTGGATCGCCCCGTCGCCGCAGAACGTGCAGTCGTTCCGGCAGGAATCGTTGTTGTTGTTGTTCCCATCGTCACAGGCCTCGGGCAGCTGAACCACACCGTCGCCGCAGCTCGTGAATTGGCAGTTGTTGTCGCAGGCGTCGGCATTGCTGTTGTTGCCGTCGTCGCACTGCTCGCCGTGCTGCGCCTGCACGACGTCGTCGCCGCAGAACGTGCAATCGTTGCGGCAGGAATCGTTATTGTTCGCATTCCCGTCGTCGCACGCCTCGAGCGGATCGACGATGCCGTCGCCACACTCAGGGAAGGTGCAGTTGTTGCGGCAGGAATCCGTGTTGACGAGGTTCCCGTCGTCGCACTGCTCAGGAGATTGAACGACGCCGTCTCCGCAGAGCGGGGTCGGTGTACAAGTATTGCTGCACGCATCGTTGTTATCGTTGTTCCCGTCGTCGCAGAACTCGCCGAACTGCGCCTGGACCTGACCGTCGCCGCAGAACGTGCAATCGTTGCGGCAGGAATCGAGATTGTTCGCATTGCCGTCGTCGCAGAACTCGCCGGCCTGTTGGATGTTGTCGCCACAGAACGTGCAGTCCCCGCGGCAGACGTTGCCGGTCGGCGGGAAGAAATCTCCCGGCGGGTCACACGTCTCACCGGCATCCACCAGATCGTCGCCGCAGGCCGGGATCCGATCTTCGTGGATGCTGCGTATCTTGACCTTGATGGCGGCAACGGTGCCGACCACGACGGTCTGCTTGCGGATGTTCAGCTCGCTGTCGTTCGTATCGATCAGGGTACCGATGAACAGGTTGAAGCCCTGAATCGTGGACTTCTTGTTGCTGTCCGCGCCGACGAAGAACGCGAGGTCATCCGGATTTCCGGAGTTCGGCTGGATATTCGTATTCTGCTGCGTCCGAAGGTTCTGTCGAATGTAGATCGTCGAAGGAGCCGTAGCCGTGATGTTGACCTGGTCCTTGATGTCCCAGCTCTTGAAGTTGTAGACGCCGCCCGAGAGCGTGACCGTCGAGCCCTTCTTGGCCTCGAGCTCACCGTGACAGCCAGCATCGACCGTGGCGGCCCCGTCGACCGGGACCACTAACTTCGAGGCCGAGAGTGTGCAGTTGTCGAAAACGGCCGGCGGGATCGGCGGGAGGTTGCCGATCACCAGCGGGAACGGCTGTCCCGGATGCTTGGCGCCGCGGATCTCCGAAGTCGGCGCAAGATTCAGCGCGGTGTTGTAGTAGACATCGACGACAGAAGCGTTGCCCGCCATCGTGATCGTGTCGGCCACGATGTACCTCGTCGACGAGCCGGAGAGCTGGACCGCACCATTCTGCACGGTGATGTCGCCGCCCGGATTCAGGACCGCGTAGTTTCCGCGCAGATTGTTGTTCGCCCCGAGATCCATCTCGTTCAGTGCGATGTAGTGATAATCGCGCCAATCGGCCGACGGCTGCGCCGCAGCGGGCAGAACGCTCATGCAGACGAACCCAGCCATGAGAACTGCGGCCGCGACACTGCGGGGCACAAGGTGCTTCTCGCCAAACAGATTCATTAAATGTCCTTCTCGTCTTCTGCCGTGCCCAACTCCCACTATGGGGTTCGACCGGCATCACTCGTAAGCATCAATTATGTGGACATGGCATCGGAGTGAGCAACCCAGATTTACCCAATCCTGTGCGATCTCTTCCACGCCCGGGCTGGCTATCAGGGAAGAGACCGGGACTCTAGCCGGCAAGCCTTCACTTCAGGCCGAACGTTCGTTCGAAAAGGCCAGCGGTGCTTGGGGATTCGCGGAGCCTCGCGCAAGGCGGAGTCGAGCTTCGAGCACGGACGGCCGCTGGTCGGCCCACGATTTCCCCAGGTTCCATAGGCAGATCCGCGTAGGTCTCTTGATCTTGACGCGCGCCGCACGCGGGCGATAGACCGACCGCCTCCCCGAAAACCCCATCCCACCAGCCGCGGCCCACCCGCGACCGAAAGAAGAGAAAGAGAGTCCAGATGCTCCGGATCGCTCCCATGCTTCTGGCCCTCCTGATGCTGGCGGCGCCGACACGTCGCTCGGAGGCGTGCACGTGCCTGCCCGGACCGGGCATCGAACACCTCTACGCCTCGGCCGAGCACGTCGTTCGGGTGACCGTGCGGCGCGAGGTCCGCCGGATCCACCGGCGACGGGGTGTGGCCACGTCTGGCGGCACGACCCGGACGTACCGTGCCAAGGTGAAGGAGAGCTTAAAGGGCTGCCTGCCTCGCGGCCGAATCCTGAAGATCGTGACCGCGATCGACAGCGGTTTATGCGGGGCCGTTCTCCACCCCCGGAAGGAGTATGTGGTCGCGTTACGCGCGGGCGATCGGAATGTGTTCGAGGTCAACGCGTGCGACTTTCTGCGGGAGGCAAGCACCCTCACCCCTCACGAACTCGAGTTCCTGGAAACCCGCTCCGAGTGCTGCGGTGACGATTGTCGATGCACGAGCAACGACGAGGTCTCGTGCGTGGTGGATCCCTGCCAACTGGAGTCCTGCGGCGACGCGACCTGCATTGCCAACTACTGCGGCGGCTGCACGGCGGAGTTCTTCGACTCGAGCGGGACGCCGACCTGTACCGCCTGCGAGACCGACTTCGATTGCGGGGTCGGCCAGGGATGCACCGGGGGGCTCTGCGTTGCGGAGGCCGCGTGCGGCGACGACACCGACTGCCCGGCGCAGAGCTGGTGCCGGCCCACGGCGGCCGGAGGCTCCGCCTGCGTCCCCTTCGCGGCCGAGGGCCGGTCGTGCGGCGGATTCACGCCCCCCTGGGCGTTTAGGCGCTGCCAGCCCGGCTCGGAGTGTCGTCGGGCGCAACCGGTGCCGGGGACCCCCGTGACGCCGGATTCGCCGGGCATTTGCTCCGACGAGAGTTCCTCCAACGACCACTGAGAACCGGCCCGCGTTTCCCTGAGATCCGCTCTTCTGGCATCACTTTCCGGTGGCCGAGTTCACGATCAACATCCGGCGCTTCGCGTTGCTGCTCCTGCTTTTTTGCGTCACCGCCGAGATCGCGTTCAGCCTGCGTCGACTCAGCGCCTCCGCCCATGAGGTTCGGCTTCGCTTCGCGAACGCCCACCCCTGAGCGGCTCCGGCGTCGGCGCCCCCCGGAGACGACATGATCGAGGTAGCCATAGGTGCAGGAGGCCCACCAACCGCTCTGCTCCCCGATCGTCCCGGGCCTCTGGCCGGGCGCCGAGTTGGTCGACATCCCCGGACAATCTCGCCAGCCTGGCCGTGGCGCAAAAGCTCGATGCGCGAAAGCACCGCGACGATATACTCTGGCTAACCGGGACGAAGCCGCCGATTCCCGCGTCGTCCCCAGGAGAAGCGAAATGAGCAAAGGACCAGCCGACTGCATTCGTCACCTGAGAGACTACATCGCGATCCCCTCCGTAAACCCGATGCGCAGCGACCGGGTCCCGGCCGATCTCGCCGGGGAGCGCCGCTACGCTGAGCACATCGAAGCGCAGCTCCGGCGCATCGGCCTCGACGCGATTGTCATCGGGAAGGGAGACCGTGCGAGCGTCGTGGCCGAGGCGCGCGTCGCAGGCGCGGTCGACACCGTGTTGATCGCCTCCCACCTGGACACCGTGCCGGTCGAAGGCATGGAGATCGATCCGTTTGATCCCAGAATCGAGGGGAACCGTCTCTACGGGCGCGGCTCGTGCGACACCAAGGCGGGGATGGCCGCGGCGATCGTCGCTCTCGAGAAGCTCCTCGCCGAGGGGCGCCTGCGCCGCAACGTGATCCTCGTCGGAGAGGCCGACGAGGAGTGCGGCAGCCTGGGAGTAGCCGACGTCCTCGAGCATCTGGGCACGAGGCGACCCGATTGGACGCTTGCGACCGAACCGACCGGCATGGAACTCATCACGCATCACAAGGGGGTCGGACGCGCCGAGCTTCGAGCCGAGGGCGTCGCCTGTCACAGCTCCGACCCGACGCTCGGTCATAGCGCGATCGTCGATATCGCCAAGGCGGTGGTGGTGCTGGACGAACTCGCGAAGAAGCTCAAGAGGCGCGTCGACCCGCGGCTCGGACCCGCGACCCTCTCGGTCGGCCTAATCGGGGGCGGACAGGCCGCGAATGTCGTCCCACCGGATGCCTGGCTACAGCTCGATCGGCGCCTCCTGCCGGGCGAGTCCATCGAGACGTTCAGCGCCGAGATCCGTTCCGCCCTTCTCGAAGCGGGGCTCGACAAGGTCCAGCTCACCGGAGCCTCCGTCGAGAAACCGGCCCTCGCAACCGACGCGGAATCCCCGCCCGTTCGAGCCTGTCAGGAAGCCCTCGCGGCCATCGGCCTTTCGACCGCACCGGCGATCGCCGCCTTCGGAACCGATGCCGGCGTCTTCGCAGAACACGACCTTCCCGGCGTGGTGTTCGGGCCCGGAAGCATCAACAACGCCCACACGGCGCGGGAGTACGTGGAAATCTCACAGGTCGAGCAGGCGACGGAGTTCTACCTCGCGCTCCTCGGCGGCTGAGTTCGGCGGGCGGGTTCGGCGGCTACGAGGCCTTTCGGCCTTCGCTGGCATCGATGACGGCTGCGACCATGCAGTCGCCCGTCACGTTGCAAGCGGTGCGGCACATATCGAGGAGCCGATCGACGCCGAAGATGATCGCGATGCCGCTCGCCATGATCTCGGGCGACATCCCGACACTCTGCAGAACGATGATCAGCATCACGAGGCCCACACCGGGCACACCCGCCGTTCCGATCGAAGCCAGCGTCGCCGTGAGAATGATGGTGATCTGCTGCGAGAAACTCAGCTCCACGCCGTAGAGCTGGGCAATGAAAAGGGCGGCGACGCCCTGGTACAGCGCGGTTCCGTCCATGTTGATCGTCGCACCCAGGGGGATCACGAAGCTCGTGATCTCCTCCTTCACGCCTAGCCGCTCCTCGACGCATTCGAGGGTGACAGGCAGCGTCGCCGACGAGCTCGAACTCGAGAACGCGAGCAGCTGCGCCGGCGCGATCGCCGGGAAGAACTTTGCCGGAGACATTCCGGAAAGCAGCCGCAGAATCGTCGGGTAGACGATGAACATCATGATCCCGAGACCGCCGATCACGACGAAGCTGTAGACGACGAGAGCGCCGAGGACGTCGAGACCCATCGTGGCGAGAACCTCGACGAGTAGCGAAAACACTGCGTACGGCGCCACCCGCATGATCGCCTGCACGATCTGCAGGATCACGTCGGTCATCCCTTCAAAGAACGCGATGATCGGTTTCGACTTCTCGGGGGCGATGCGGGTGAGACCGACACCGATCGCGAGTGCCAGGAAGACGATCTGGAGCATCTTCCCGTCGGCGAGCGCTCGCGCCGGATTCCGCGGCACGATGTCGAGCATCGTCTGCCAGAGATTCGGCGCCGCGGCGTTCTCCATCATGGCGAGCGCCTCGGCCGTGCCCTGCGATGCCATCTGGTTGCGCACCGCTTCGCTCACGAAGTGGCCGGGCTGCACGATGTTCGCGAGGAGAAGTCCTGTACTGATCGCGAGGGCGGTCGTGCCGAGGTAGATCACCACGGTTTTGCCCCCGATCCGCCCGATCTTCGACAGATCGCTCAGACTGCTGGCCCCGACGATCAGCGAGAACAGGACGATGGGCACCGCGATGAACCGGAGCGCCCGGAGGAACAGATCACCAACGAAGCCGTTCAGCGCGACGAAAAAGTCGATCAGCCAGCGATCGACCCCGTCGTCCCCCACGGCGCCATCGAGCGAGCCACCGACGACATTCAAGACCAGCCCGACGACCAACCCAGCCGCCAACCCGATCAGAATCTTCCAGTGCAGTGCCAGCGGCTCCCTCTCCATGACGCGCCGAAGCTACGCCATGCCGAACCCCTCCACAAACACCGAGAGAGGGACGTTGGTCAGGTTTCTTCTAGGGCGATGGCTTGGCGGGGGCAGCGCCTGACGGCCTCTTCGACCTTGGTGCGGAGGCTTTCGTCGGGGGTTTCGGTCGACATGTAGAGGTTGTCGTCCTCCTTCACCTCGAAGACTTCCGGGCAGACCTGCATGCAGACCGCATTGGCTTCACAACGGTCGTAATCGACTACGATCTTCATTCCCATGGTCTTCCTATTTGAATGCACACGCGCCGGTGTCAACCTTGCGTTCCGTCTCTTACCCGGCGCTTGCCCGTATTCGGGACCTCTGCTTGGAATGGAGGGATGAAAATCGCGCATCTCGCCCGCAATGTGCTCCTCGCCGGCTGCGCCACGGCGCTGGTCGTGGCCTGTCAGAGCGAGGCTCCGAAGCCTGCAAAGACCGAGAAGAAGGCCGCACCCGCTGCCGCTAAGCCGGCACCCAAGCCGCCGGCCGCGAAAGCACCGCCGACGACGCCCCCACCGCAACCGCGGCGCGAGGCGCTCGACGGCGGCCCCTACCCGGCTCTGCTGGTCTCTCAAGCGCAGTTCATCGACGGCCCGAAGGGCCCGGTCCCCGGCCCCGCCAAGCTCACTATCGTCCGGGAGACACCGGACGGCTGGGTGACCTCGGTCGTCGAAGACCCGGACAGCAACGTCTTCCACAAGGCGATGATGTACGGCGACTCGATCCTGACGATCGGTGCGAACAAGGCGATGCTCAAGACCTGGACGTTCGCCGACGGCGCGTGGAAGGAAGAGACCCACTGGAACCCCACGTTCGGCGGCAAGTTCGATCGCCTGCGTGATGTCGAGATGGCCGACGTCGACGGAGACGGCCAGATCGAACTCGTCATCGCGACGCACGATCAGGGCGAGATCGTCATCGTCCACCCCGACGAGGAATGGCGTGTCGAGAAAATCGACGCCCAGACCAACACCTTCGTGCACGAGATCGAGTTGGGTGACGTCGATGGCGACGGCGCACTCGAGATATTCGCGACGCCAAGCAAGCCGAACAAGCTCGACCAGGAGCAGCCGGGCGAGGTCAGCATGTACAAGCGCGGGGAGGACGGCTCGTGGACGAAGTCCATCGTCGACGCCCCGGGCGACACGCACGCAAAGGAGATCCTCGCCGCCAACCCCGACGCCGAGGGCCCGTCGGAGCTCTACATCGTCTGGGAAGGCGCCATGAAGAAGGGCCAGCTGGTCCGTCCGGTCACGATCAAGGAATACCGGATGAAGGACGGTGCCTGGGAGAGCACGGTCGTGACGACGGTGCCCGACCGCCAGATGCGGGCGATCGCCTCGGGCGACGTCAACGCCGACGGCAAGATCGACATGGTCGCCGGCGGCCTCGGCTCGGGCCTGTGGCTCTTCGAGCAGGGCGACGATGGCTGGACCAAGACGCTGATCGACGAGAACTCCTCGGGCTTCGAGCACCCGGTGCTCCTCGCCGACCTCGACGAGGACGGCAACCTCGAGATCTACGTCGGCTCCGAGGATCAGGGTCAGCTTCGTCGTTACCGCTGGGAGGACGGCAAGTTCGTCAAGACCGCCGTCGGCAAGCTCGGCTCCGGGGACATCACCTGGAACGTCCAAGACGGGAAGCTCTGACGAGGAAACGAAGACCTCGCGCTCGCGCGGTCGAGATCCCTTCGACCGAGTGGCTCGCCGCCATCGCGCTCTGCGTGGCGTCGCTTGCATGGAATCTGTCGGGGGGAGCCTTCCCCCCGACGTTCCACCCCGACGAGGCTCGCCTCGTGCGAATCGTCGCCGGCGGCGCCAGCGACTGGAGTGACCCCGCGCTCCTCGAGCATCTCGGTAGGGCCGCTGCAGCTCTCTCCCGTGCCGAAGACCCGAGCCGGATTGCATCCGTCGGTCGCCTTCTCTCGGCCCTGCTCGGCTCTTTCTCGGTCCTGCTTCTCTGGCGACTGCTCCGCGAAGCCGTTCCGTCGAAGTACGCACTTTTCGGGGCGACCGTCGCCGCCGTCAGTCCGCTCGCCGTGATTCCCGCGCACTACTTCGCGCCCGACGTGCTCGTTCTGCTCTTCGGGCTGACCGCCGTCTGCTGCCTCGTACGAGTTCTCGAACGCGAGGAGACTGCATGGCGAATCGCGCTCGGCGTGATCATCGGGCTCGCCGTCTCCTCCCACTATGGAGGAGTGCTTCTCGTGCTGCTCTGCGCGGCCACACCGCTCGTCGCCACGGTCCCCGACCGCCGCGCCTACATGAAGAAAATGGGACCGGTCGCGGGCATCGCCGTTCTGGTCTTCGCCGCATTGAACGCCTCCCTCTTCCTCGATCCCCAGCAGCTTCTCACCGGCCCATGGATCCAGCTCCGACGCCTCGCCGGCGGCGATCACCTCCACGTCGGCGCAACTGCGAACGGCGCCATCTTTCACCTCGGCCGGAACCTGCTCCCCGGGCTGACGGCCCCCGTGCTCCTCATCGCCGCAGCCGGCTTCGTCATCGCGATGCGGCGGCGCGCGGACCTTCCGAACGCCGCGAGGGTCTCGTTTCTCTACGGAGCGCTCGCCTACGCGGTCGCCGAGCTATCGCCCTTGAAGCCACTCCCCGGCTCGCTTCGCTACGTCCTTCCGGTTCTCCCGGCCGTAGCGATGGGGACCGCGCTCGCGTTTCAAGCCCTGGAGGACCGCGTCCGTCCCGGTGCCTTCGGCTGGCTACCCGCGGCCGTGATGGTCACGGTTCTCGCGTTCCCGGCGCTGCGCTCGTTGCACATCGTGGAGGGACTCAGCGACGATTCCCGCACTCGCGCGGACGCGTGGATCGCGGCCAACGCCGGCCGCACCTTGCGAGAACCGTACTCGTCCGCCGCCCCGGCCGACTTCGCGACTCTGACGAGCGTGGACCTCGATGCCGCACGACGCGGCGGCGTCACTCACGTCGCGACCAGCAGCTTCGTCTACGACACGTTCGCCCGCGGCAGCCGACTCGCGACCCAGAACGACTACGTCTACCAGCGCCACGAGCGGTACCAGGAGCTGTTCGAGTACCCCTACGAAGAGTTCGCACCCGACGGGCCCACCTTGGGATGGAGCAATCCGACGGTCCGTGTGCTCGACATCCGCGAACCACGACCGCCCGGACGGCCCGACTAGACCCTACGGCAAGACCGCCGTCGTCGACGGAATGCAGAGCTCGAACTCCTTGACCGTATCGAGTTGCTCGTCACCGAACTGATTAGCGACATACGCACCGGTGACCTTCACATGCTTGGCGGTTCAGATTCGCGGAAACGGCGAAATCGCTGTCGAAACCTCGCCGGACGGCCTGATCCTCGTGGCCGGCAGCGAGAGCCAGACGCTCAGCCCTCGTCGAAGACCGCGTTCTCGAGCGCCCCGAGCCCACTGATCTCGACCCGCACGACGTCCCCCGCCTTCAGGAACTCGGGCGGCCGCCGAGAGCCGCCGATGCCGCTCGGAGTGCCGGTGAACACCACATCTCCCGGATGAAGCGTGAAGGCCTGGGTCACGTACTCGAGAACCTCCTCGACACCGAAGATCAGGTGACGCGTGTTCGAGTCCTGCTTCACCTCTCCGTTTACGAGCGTTTTGAGATCGAGATCGCGGTAGTCGGGCACCTCATCGCGTGTGACGATCGCCGGGCCGATCGGACCGTGAGTGTCGAAGCTCTTCCCCATCATCATCGTCTGCGAATGGAACTGCCAGTCGCGCACCGAGACGTCGTTCCCGATCGTGAACCCGGCAACGTAGTCGAGGGCTTCGTTGGCCGTCACGTGTCGAGCGCGCTTGCCGATCACGAAGCAAAGCTCGCCTTCCCAATCGAGGAGTTCACTCACGCGCGGCCGTACGATCGCATCCTCAGGCCCGGCGATGCAGCTCGCCACCTTGCTGAACAGAGCGGGGTACTTCGGGAGTTCGAAGCCGGCCTCCGCCGCGTGATCCTTGTAGTTCACGCCAACGGCGAGAACGGTTCCGGGGCGTGGGACGGGCGCCTCCAAGCGGAAGCCGGGCTCGGCGCAGTCCACCACCAGCCCGTCGCCGACGGCGCGATCAGGCTCTGCCTCGGCCACCTCCTCGGCGTGCGCCACGGCGTGCCGGGCGGCGCCCATCGATTCGTCGCCACCCCCGAGGAAGTCGAGCATGCTCGCCGGCACCAGCGCGTCGGCCGCGGACTCCGCTCGACTCTCGCCGCGCCGCACGAGCCGGGCGCGATACGACCGGTTCAGGTCGATGACCTCGCCGTCGCCGCGCAGCGCGCCGAGCCGGGTCTCCCCGCGCGCCGTGTAGGTGCAAAGCCGCATTCCGGTCCCCTCCTTCACCCCGGGAACAGCCCGGGGCCCGGCCGACGAACTACCACGACGACGAGCCGGTTCCAGGCCCCGGAAGCTTCCGGAAGGTTCCTACTGCCGTCGGGCCGCCGTCGGGCCACAAGTTTGGACCCAGGCCGGGAACTGGGGAGCACCGACCCAACAACAAAATAATGCGGATGCCGGTCGCCCCGAAGACCAACCATAGGGCGCGGGAGTCGCTGTCGGGACAGCCGGTAGGTTGCAATAATGAGGCATCCTCAGTATTGAGGAATCCTCGGCCATGAACTCCCCGAGCCAAGGAGAATCACAGTGAAGACCGACCCCGCGTATCAGACCGTTGCTCCCGACGACTTCCCCGCCATGCTCGAGAACCAGCGGTACTTCCGCCGGTCGTCCGCCTTCGAGGAGATCATCGCGAGGACCGAGGAGCACTTCTGGAATCCGGAAGATCCGGACTACATCGATTTCTCCCAGCCGCTTGCGGCCGACACCCCGATCCTCCCCTACGAATTCAACGTCGAAGCGCACACGGCGATCTGGGACCGACTCGACGAGGGCCAACGCCTCGACTTCACCAACGACCAGGCCCGCTGGGTGGTCTCGAACCTCCTGCACGGTGAGCAGGGTGCCCTGAGCCTGTCTGCCAGTCTCTGCGACATCTTCCTCGACCCGGGCGCGCAGGAATACGCTGCGAACCAGGTGCGGGAAGAAGCGCGCCACGTCCACGGGTTCTCGCTCTACGCCCAGGCCCGCTTCGGCGGCGACATCTTCCCGGTCGGTGACACCATCGGGAATCTCCTGAACGACATCGTCGCGTCTCCGGTCGTCTACAAGAAGATCGTCGGGATGCAGATGCTCGTGGAAGGCATCGCGATGGGGGCGTTCACGACTCTGCACAAAGTCGCACTCGACCCGACGCTACGCCGCCTCTGCCAGTTGATCATGACGGACGAGGCCTTCCACCACCGCTTCGGGAAGATCTGGGCCCACTCGACGATGCCCGACCTCAGCCCCGAAGAGCACGACGCCGTCGAGGACTGGGCGAAGGAGTGTTTCAACTTGCTCATGTTCAACATGGTCAACGCCGAGCAGAAAAAGCTGATCTACCCGCGCTACGGCATCGAGTGGGAGTACGCACGCGACGCCATCGCCGAGGCCTTCACCGACACCGAGCGACGCGAGACGATGAAGGACTCGACCAACGTCTTCCGCGTCCTGACGAAGACCCTGGACAAGGCCGGAATCATCACCGACCGGACCAGGGACAACTACGCAATGTGGGTCGACATGGACGAACTACAGAGCGAAGGCGATCGGATGGTCGGTGACGACCTCGCCGAAGAAGGCATTCGAGAACTCGTCGACATCAACTCTACGAAGCGCAAAATCGTCCGCAAGCTCTCCTGATCGGGAACATGGCTGCGCTCGCCAAAGCCGCCCCCGCGACACTGGCTGTGGAGGGGCCAACCATCGAGTCCCGCACGACGCGCCGCAAGCGCGCGACCGAGGCACGACTCCTCGACGCCGGGCTTCGCGTCTTCTGCGAGCGCGGCTACGACGCCACGACGACCGGCGAGATCGCACGCATCGCCGACGTCGCCGCCGGCACGTTCTACCTCCACTTCGCGGACAAGAGGGCCCTCTACGAGCGACTCGCCGGGCGAGCCGCGCACGAGATGTTCGAACTCGCCGGCGACGCCCTCCGGCCCGACATGGAGAGTCTCGAGCGGATTGCGGTGGCCCTACGAATCGCTGCCGACTATTGGCGATCCGACCTCGACCGAGCGCGCCTGCTCCTCGAGGGCGGCCCTTCCCTCGGCAGCGATGGACACGTTCGCTTCGCCGACGAAATCGCGCAGGCATTGGCCGATGCCCCGGACATCGAGCGCCGTCCGGGTGCCAGCGCCCACTCCCTCGCGCTCCTCGCAGCCGGGATGGGGATCGAACTCGGCCGCCTCATCGTCGCTCGCCCGGAGGCACGCGACGAAGTGGACGACCTGATTCGGCTCGTCGGCGGCCTCTACCAGAGCTGATCGCAGTAGGTGTCGGTGCCGACCACGGTCGGCAACCAAGGCGACGCGAACGTCACGCGAGCGAGCCCCGTCTCTTCGATGTCCGCGGAGAGCTTGCGGAACCGCTCCCACGTGTCGGCCGCCTTCGTGTCGACGAAGTAGAGCTGTAGATCCAGACGATCGACGTTCTCCACCTTCGGGATCATCATGGGCGCGTCGCCCTGCGGGATTCCGGTCCAGACGGAGCAGTTCGCGATTGGTGAGCCCGCGAGAAAGCCGGGCAGGTACGATCCCCGAAACCACTCGTCGAACTTCTCCTGCGTCACGCCCCCGTTGCGCTCTACCGCAACGGAGACGAGCCCGTCGAAGCGATGGTCGAGCGCGAGAGCCAGGGGCACCGGGTCCGCGTCGCGGTACTCCACCCAGTCGTGGGTGTAGAGCAGCGTGTGGACGTGCGTGCGCTCATGGAAGCCGCGATCGTTCTGGTACAGCCAGTGCGCCTGCTTGTTGCCCCAGGAGTTCCAATCGTCATGGCGCCCCTCGTGCACCCAGTACATCGCGAGGAACGAACCGGCCTTCACCGTGGGCTGCGCGAGCGGACTCGGCTCCGGGAACCGAAGATTTTTCAACCCGCTAGTCGCGACCCAGCGACTGCCGGCAAAGAGCCACGGACCGATCATGCACCCGGCGTAGTAGTGGTCACGCTCGTACCAGCGGTTGTATTCCACCTCCTTGCCGCGGGCTGGATCCACGACGGTAAAGAGCATGCTGCCGACTTTGACCGGATCTTCCTTCATTGCGTCCTCGATCCGCTGAGGTCAGTTGCAGCGCGGATCGGCTTCTTGAAGCGCCGTGATCGTGGCATCGTCGATCGGCAACTCGATGCAGCCCCGGCCCTTCTCGCAAAGGAAATCGAAGTCCTTCGCCTCCAAGTGACAGTTGAAGCACTGACCGCCGAACATGTTGATGACCTCGTCGCGGCCTCGGACGTTGATCGACGTGCCCGAGGGCGTCACCGCGAGTTCGAAGTACTCCCAGTTGTTGTTGTTCGGATCGAACTCGGAGCCACGCTTCACCATCGCCTCGCCGGGGAACAGCTGGATGATGGTCCCCACGGGGAACTGCTCACCTTTCTCCGGATCACGCGCGAGCGCGAGTGCCTCCTCGAGGAAGCCCAGCTTGTTCGTCACGCGGATGTTCCGCACGCGCTCCCAGTCCTGAATGCAGTCGAAGTCATCCTCCGTCGCCTCGAAGTCCAGAGGCTCGGCGGGTGCCGCCAGGGAGGATCCCGACGAGGCCGAGTCGCCACAGGAAATCGCCACGCAAGCAAGAAAAGCGGCGCATGCCGTGATGAGGGCTCGTGAGTTCATCATGTCGGGGTTCTCCTCGCTGGAGATGGAATCGCCCGTCGATGCTCCGGGGTCAACCTGATTTCCGATACGTCGGTGTGTCGGACCTATGGCCAGTTGAAACAGTCGGTTGCCGGGCTCATCCGGAGCAGGCTACGACCTCCCTTGTGGATACCATGGTCCGTGCCGAGACGCTCCCGGGTCTCCTCGCGGCGGCCGCCGACGCACACGGCAGCGCCACCGCGTTCCGATACCGCGACGAACAACTGACTTTCGCCGACTGGGAAGCCCTGTCGGCCCGACTCGCCGGTGCGCTCGCCGCCCGCGGGGTCGGCCGCGGCGACGTCGTCGCCCTCCTCCTCCCCACAACGCCGTTCTACAAGATCGCGTACCTGGCCGTCGCGCGGCGCGGGGCGATCACGACGGGAATCAACCTCCGGTATCGCCGCACCGAAATCCGCCACATCCTCGAACGCTCCGGAGCCCGCGTCCTTGTCGCCGTCGAGAGCTCGTACGACACGGATTTCGTCGCAATGCTCGAGACGCTCCGGAGCGATCTCCCGGCGCTGAAAGACACCCTGTGGCTTTCGGAGTCCGAGCTCAGGGCCGGCACCGCGGCCGCCACCGAAAGGCTGGCCGCCGACACCGAACCGGCTCGGGAGATCGCCGCAGAGGCGAGCGACGCGGCTACGATCGTCTTCACGAGCGGCACGACCGGCGTCCCGAAGGGCGCTTGGTACAAGCACGAGAACCTGATCGCGCTGGCCGAGATCGAAACCCGTCGCTACCCGTCGGGCAGTCCGGCACCTACCCACCTCGTGACCGGGATCTCCTTTGCGCACGTCGGGTTCATGGCCCGGGCCGCCATCCCGATCGCGCATCACACCTGCACGATCATCCAGGACAGTTTCGACCCGGCCGAGGTCCTCGCGACGATCGAACGGGAACGCCTCACCGACATTGGTGGCTTCCCCACCCAGGTCGTAATGCTTCTCGATCACCCCGATAGGCCCACGCGCGACCTGAGCTCGGTCGAATCTGTCCTGCTGGGCGGGGCACCGTCCACACCCGCGCTCATACGCAGGGTCCAAGAGACGTTCCAGTCTCGCGTGAGCGTACGCTACTCGTCGACCGAAATGGGAATCGGCACGGCATCGCTCCAAGGCGACCCGCCCGACATCCTGGCGACCACCGTCGGCAAGCCGACCGAAGGTGTCGACCTCCGAATCATCGACGACGAAGGTCGACCGCTTCCCGCGGACCAGTACGGAGAAGTCATCGTCCGCTCGCCGGCGACGATGCGCGGCTACTGGCGCAACGACGAAGCGACTACCAAGACGATCGACGCCGACGGCTTCATTCACACCGGCGACATCGGCTCTCTCGACGCGGAGGGCTATCTCCGGCTTCGCGGCAGGCAGAGTGAGATGTACATCCGTGGTGGCTTCAACGTGTACCCGGTTGAAACCGAGAGCCGCCTCGGGAAGCATCCGAAAGTCGCGCGCGCCGCCATCGTGGGCCGTCCCGACGACGTTCTCGGGGAGATCGGCTGGGCGTTCGTCGTACCCGCCAACCCAGCGGACCCTCCGGCCCTGCCCGAGCTTAGGTCGTGGGTGGGGGAAGAACTCGCCAGCTTCAAGCGCCCCGACGGCCTCACCCTCGTCGACGACCTCCCCACGACGCCGATGTTCAAGATCGACAAGCGAGCGCTGCGCGGGCGACTCGACCGCGGCGAAATCTGAGCCGTCCTCAGCCTGAGCCGTCACCCGAACGAAAAAAGGCCCCAATGGCGCGAAGCCATCGGGGCCCTTTTCATCCCGGGAAGCCCGGGTCGCGTTTAATCAGCTGCAGCTGTCGACGCCGGCGATCGGCAGAGGATCACCAGAGTTGCGAGCGCCTTCGCGGAGCTTCTCAACGCGGCAACCGCCGGACGGATCACGGATGACCGCGTACGTGTCGAGCTCGAACGGATCACCCGGCGAGCCGAAGTCCGCGACGCTGCCGCAGCACATCTCGAACCACACGTTCAGGGTGGCCTGCTTCGAGTGCTTGAAGGTGATGCCGTCGCGCGTGACGTCGATGCCTCGGGTGAGGTCGTCGACCGCATCCCAGTCGTGCAGGACCTTCAAGCTGCGCTGGTTCTTCGAGGCACAGTTTAGGGTCTGATCGACGCAGACGGTCGGCTTCACGTACTTGACCTTGAAGTCGGGTGACTGGCAGACCGGGAAGGCAGTCGCTGCCGCAACGCGAGCAGCGAGCACGGGGTCGATGGCCGCCAGGTCGCCGCAAGTATAGTCCGTGGCGCGCGCGGTTACGTGCTCGTACTCGATGCCGGTGTTGAGGTTCTTCTCGAGCGTTATGATTGCCTGCACCGACGCAGCTCCGTCGCCCTTCTTGACGATGATGCGTCCCTTGCCCGCATCCTGCTCGCCGGCGATCTTGAACGGGCAGCCCGTCCAACAAAGAGAAGCGTTCGGCGTCGGGTCGGGAACCGTTCCAAGGGGACCGCCCTTGAAGCGCTTCAGGTGGATCAACTCACAGGCGGGCGCTGCACTGGGCACCGCAAGCATTGCCGCGGCCACAACCACCGCTACGACGGTCAACAGGGTTCGCTTGAGCACGACTTCTCTCCTCATTGGTGGGTTCTAGATGTGTTGGGAGATCGGGTGAATTCCCGATTCCCCGCCCTTGGCCACGCCTCCGCCCGAAGTCGTAGTCCTGCTTGATGTTGTAGTTTGTCGAGTCGTACCGCTGGCGATCAGGCAGGGACACGACGAACAAATGGCCTCGGGACGATCAGCGCCTCCGCACGGCCGAGTGTTCGACATGTTGTCCTCCTAAACAATTGTCCGAGTTGGACATCCAGGGGTCTTCTCAGGAGCAAAGGTAGCATCGCAACAGGGACTTGTGTCAACAGGGGAATCGAGGGCTCCATAAGGGCCCGGAATACCCCGCATAGAATAACGGGGTTTCCCCAGCATCCGCCACCCAGCTTGACATAGTGTCAACTGCCGTCACAGCACTCCGAACGCTCGTCCGGGGTCATCTCGCGGGATGACACCTCTAGGGCCGGTCAGGTGATGGCGGCGACCGACGCCGGCAGGTCCTTCGCAACGCGAATGATTGGAATGCCGGTCTGCGTGTTCAGATGCATCTCGTGCATCGCCCTCGGGAGATCCTCGAAACTGTAGATTTCCTTGTGGATCGTGGGTTTGAAGACGCTGCCGTAGAGCTCCGTCGCGGCCCCACACCCTGTGATCGTCTCGTAGTGGGTGTGATCGAGGGTCAGCTGCTTCACCGAAGCCCCCGCGGAGTCGTACTGAATGCCCTTGGCGAGCTGCCAACCGGCGCTCACGTTCACACCCTGGCGCGCCGAGCACGCCACGCCGGCGGCGAACACGGGGCCGCGCAACATGTCGCAGACGACGTGCATCCCTATCCCACCGGTCAGGCTCTTCACCTCGCCGTTGAACGCCTTGACGTCATCGCGGCTGGAGAAGCGGTTGTAGGCCTTCTGATCGATGCCGGTGATGCCGAGTTCTTCGAGAGCGGCCCGCCGCTCGGGGCTACCCGAGCAGAAGTAGGCATTGTGGCCTTCATGCTTGGCCAGCATCAGGAAGAGCTCGGAGACGCCTCCGCCGAAGCCCAGGACGTTGATCTGAGCCAGATGCTCCCGCGCGACCTTCACGCGGAAGATGCCCAGGGCCCGGCGCCACAGGTGGTAGGCCGTCGGGGCGCGGAGCGGCAGGGCCGCGATCTCCCAGAAGTTGAGACCGCAATCGAGAGGCGCGGCAATGAGCTGCCATTCGCCGACCACCGCCTCCTCACCGTACCAACCCGTGGATTCCGGCTGATCGTACGCCCAGATCCGCAGGGGATATCCGAATTTGTCGGGGTCTCCGTTGCAGTGCGTGAGGGCGATGTCGCCAGGCTTGAACTTCGTGACCTCGCGACCGACTGCGACGACCTCGCCGACCGCGGAGTTCCCGGGATACATCTTGCCGCCCCGAGCCTTCGCAATGTTGACCGTATCCGCGAGAGCCGCGTGGTCGACGTTGTGCTCGGCCGAAACGGCCAGAATCCGCAGGTGCACGTCGGTAGGCCCGACCTCCGGAAGTTCGAGGGTGTCGAGGGCGACTACCCGGGAAATGTCGACCTTGTCCAGATCGTCGTTTACACGGGCTCGCTCGGCGGCGACGGCATCAGCTGTGATCGCGTAGGCTTTGACCATCCAGAGTGCCTACCATTGCGGCCGAAGCGCCTTCAATACTGCAAGATCATCCTTCGACCCCAGCCTCTTTGATGGCCTTGGTCGCCAACCGGGCCACGAAGATCGTGACGACCAGGGCAGCCACCGCCCCCAAGATCTGCACTAGGGTCCGGGCCTGATCCGCGTCTCCGGCCGTCGCGGCACCCGCCGCAGCCGTGCCGAGATAAACGTAGGCAAAGGTCCCCGGAATCATTCCGATGACGGAGGCGAGCACGTAGCCCGGCGTGCCGATGCCCGTGAGGCCGAACGCATAGTTGATGTAGGTGAACGGGAACACCGGAGCGAGACGGACGAGGAAGACGATCTTCGCACCCTCCTTCGAGATCGCTCGATCGAGCGCCGCGAACTTCGCGTTGCCTGCAGTCATCTTCTCCACGCGAGAACGCAGGAGCGTGCGAGCGAGCAGGAAGGAGAGCGTCGCGCCGACCGAGGCACCGACGACCACGACCCCCACGCCGACACCGACACCGTAGATCGCACCCGCGCCGAGCGTCAGCACGGAAGCGGGCACGAAGAGAACGACGCATATCGCGTAGCAGGCGGCGTACAAGACGTAGCCGGCCGGACCGAGGTCTCGGACGTAGTCCTGAAAGCTCTTCAGCCAGTCCGCGACCGGCAACGTCTGGAATACGACCACCAGTCCGGCCACGACGGCCAGCCCAATCAGGATCGGCCGCCACCGCGACCGCGTGCTCTCTCCCGTAGTCTCTTCGGACTCCGCCATGGTTGCACCCTCGCTCCGTTTACCCTCAGACGACCATCCAGGGTACAAAGACCCATGTCTACAGAGGGAAGGTTCGTTGCAGCGACCGCTTTGTTGCAGCCGCGGTTACCCCTCGGTCTAGAAAGTGGCGACGGCACCGCCACGAACGCCCACGGCCGATGCAGCGACTTCTGATCACGGGAATCTCCGGGGGGCAGGGGCGCCTCCTGACCCGACGACTCGCGGGCACGTGCGAGATCGTCGGCGTAGATCGTCGGACGTGGGATGAAAGACCTCAGGGAGTCGAGATCCACGAAGTCGATCTGCGAAGCCGCCACGTCGACGAACTCTTCCGACGGCTTCGGCCCGACGCCGTCGCCCACCTTGGGCTGGTGCGACACCAGTTCGATGCCCACCTGCGGCACGACGTGAACGTGGTCGGCACGAAGCACCTGCTCGAATGCTGCGCCGAATACGGGGTCGACCGGGTCGTCGTCATGACCAGTTCGTACGTCTACGGAGCGCTCCCGGAGAACCCGTTCTACATGGACGAGGACACCGCCCTGAACGTGAGCCGGCACTACCCGGAGATCCGCGACCTGGCGGAAGTCGACGCGCTCGCGACCGGATTCCTGTGGAGGTATCCCGAGATCGCGACAGCGATCCTGCGGCCGGTGAACACGCTGGGGCGATCCGTCCACAGTTCGATCGGGGCGTACCTGAAACCGGACTACGTCCCGACGATCCTCGGCTTCGATCCCCTCCTGCAGTTCATCCACGAGCAGGATCTCACTGAATCCATCGTATCCGCCCTCGAGAGCCGCGTGCGCGGCGTCTTCAACATCGTCGGCCCCGGCGCCGTCCCGCTCTCGGTCGCCGTTCGCGAGACGGGCAGCACCGCAGTTCCGCTTCCCGAACCACTCGCCGTCTTTCTGCTCGACCGATTGTTCCGCTATGGCCTTTTCCCGGTCCCGGCCGACGCCGTCGACTTCGTGAAATACCCCTGCACGATCGACGGCCGACGATTCCAAGACGCGAGCGGATTCGAGCCGCTGCTCGGCCTCGAGGACACCTTGCGGAGCGTGCGAACGTGAGGGAGCATCGGTCAGGGACCCCCACGAACTTGCCAAGAACGCACGAAGAGTCGGAGAGCACGGGCGCCGGGAGGTCCCACCGACGCAGGCGCCGAATGGGTCACCGCCCAGGGCCCCGTCGGCGCCTGGACACGTCACCGCCCCCAGGGGGGTCCACAGACGAATCGCTCCTCAATCAATTGCGCGACGTGTCGGCCACAGCGGGTTCCGCCGCGTTCGAGTGGCTCGCGCCGGAGGCTCTGAAGCAAGCGGAGCGCGATGTTCGCGAGCGCATCGCTCTCGCCCCGATGGAACTCAACTCGTTCGGGTACGACCCCTGGGGCTTTCAGACCGACAGCGCGCTGCGCGGGCTCGTGCTCTCGAGCCTGGTGTACCGCTACTACTTTCGTGTCCAGACGCGCGGGATCGAGAACATCCCGACCGGCCGCGTCCTGCTGATCTCGAACCACGCGGGCCAGATCGCGCTCGACGCGGTGATGATCGGAACGGCCACGCTCCTCGAGGGGGACCCGCCGCGAATCGTTCGCGGCATGGGCGAGTACTGGCTCCCCCGTCTTCCGTTCTTGAACGTTGCGATGGTCCGCGCCGGAAGCGTCGTCGGAACGCCGAAGAACTGTGTCGACCTCCTCGCGCACGAGGAGGCTGTCATCGCCTTCCCCGAGGGCATTCGCGGAATGAACAAGGGCTTCACAGAGCGCTACGCGCTGCAAGAGTTCGGGATGGGCTTCCTGCGACTCGCGCTCGAGACCAACACGCCGATCATCCCGATCGCCGTCGTCGGTTCCGAAGAGCAGGCACCGTCCCTCGGGAATTTCAAGCCCCTCGCGAAACTCCTCGGCATGCCGGCCTTTCCGCTCGTCCTGACGCCGGTTCCGCTGCCCGTGCGCTACCACATCGAGTTCGGGGCCCCGCTCCACTTCGAAGGCAATCCCCACGACGAGGACCGCATCATCGGCGCACACGTGGAGGAAGTGAAACAGCGGATCCGCAGCATGATCGCCGACGGCCTCCGCCGACGCTCGGGAATCTTCTGGTGATCACCAAGGTTCCGGTTGAGGGGATGCTCCCTTGAATCCCCGACGTGTCCTACTGGTGGCTCTCCTGCTCTTCGCTTCACTTACGTACCTATGGGGCGTGCAGCGCGACCTTCCTCACGCGCCCGATAGCGACGAGATCGATTTCCTGCTGATCGTCGCACAGATGGGGGCGTCCGGTGACCCGAACCCGCACTGGTTCGGACATCCGGGATCCACATTCATCTACCCGTTCGCGATCGGGCTCCACGGCGCGAGCGCGGTGTCCACCGGCGCTCCGTGGTTCCGCGCGCACCCGGAACTCGCCAACTACATTCTGGAGAACCGAGGAACGTCGATCCTCATCGGGCGCCTCGTCTCCGTAGGCTACGCCGTCCTCGCCCTGTGGCTGATCTGCCTAGTCGGCGACCGCGCCTTCGGCCCTCCCGTCGGGTTGATCGGCGGTTGGTTCGCCGTGCTCTCACCGCTGACCTTCGAACACGTGGACATGGCGCGGACCGACAGCGCAGGTCTGTTCTTCGGCTTTCTCGCGACCTGGGCGCTCCTTCGTCTCCTTTCGGAACCGAGTCGCCGTGCGCACGTGGTCGCCGGGCTCGCGCTGGGCTTCGCCATCGGGACCCGCTTCTTCCTCGCGGGCCTCGGACCGCTTCTCGTCGTCGTTGAGGCCGTCTTGCTGACGCGCGCGCATACACAAGCCGAGCGTACCGACGTCCTGCGGGGCGGCGGGATCGCCCTCGCTTGCATCGCCGGCGGCCTGATCCTGAGCTCGCCCTTTCTCTTCCTCGAGTTCGGCGAGGTCATGAAGAACCTCGCGCACGAAGCTCGCGGAGCGCACCCTGGCGCGGATGGACTCGACTTCGCCGGCAACCTCTCGTGGTACTTCACCACGGCTCTGCCTCGGTCGGTTCCGTGGCCTCTGCTGGTCCTATCCGCGGCGGGGGGCGTACTCGCCCTCGTGCGACGCGAAGTCGAACCGCTCCTCCTCCTCGGGTTCGTCGTGATCTTTCTCGGCGGCATCAGCCTGGCCACGCTCCACTGGGGGCGTTGGCTGATCCAGATCCTCCCGACCTTCGCCCTCCTCGCCGCCTCCGCCCTGGTGTTCGCCGTCCAGTGGGCGGTGCGGCGTGCGGGCGCCGGCGCAAGGGCCGGCCAGATCGCGCTCCTCGTGAGCGTCGTCGCGGTGAGCGCCGTGCCCGCGTGGAACTACGTCGCGTTTGCGGGCCTCCAGGCGACGTCGAGCACACGGGAGATCGCACGGGACTGGATCCTCGCGAACCTGTCGCCGACCGAACGCATCGCGGCCGATCTCTACACCGCTCCCCTTTCGGAGAGCCCGTTCGAGGACACCGACTTCGTCTTCTCGCTCGGCGAGGTCGCCGGACATCCCGCGGAGCTGCGAGCGCGAGGGTACGACATCGCGATGGTGTCGAGCGCCGTCTACCGGCGGTTCTTCGCGACCCCGAAGCGTTACCCGGCGGAGATCGGGTTCTACCGAGCCCTCTTCCGCAAGACCGAACTCCTGAAGGAGTTCCGCCCGGGGCCCGGGGGACGTGGCCCCGTGATCCGTCTATACCGCCTTCCAGACGCACTCCCTTAGCTTGCGGTCGCCGCGGTGCGCCTCCATGATCCGCCGGACGTGGCCGACTCCGTGAAGCTCTCCGCGCGCACCGAGCATCTGCGCCAGGCCAGCGTGCTTCGCACGCTGACCGAACAGGTCTCCGCGTTCCGCGACGGGATCAATCTCGGCCAAGGGGTCTGCGACCTCGACATGCCTGCGGAGTTGACCGAAGCCACGATCGCGTCCATCCGCGAGAGCCGGGCGACGTACACTCCTTTTGCAGGCGTCGAGCCCTTGCGCCGCCAGATCGCAGAGCGGATGGCGCGCCGGTACGGGATCTCGTACGCGCTCGACGAGATCGTCGTGACGATCGGCGCATCGGCTGCGCTGAGCTCGACGTTCCTCACGCTCCTCGATCCGGGCGACGAAGTCGTGCTCTTCGAACCGTTCTACCCCTACCACCACAGCGCCGCGCTTCTGGCCGGCGCCCGTGTCACCGCGATTCCAGAGGCCTCCGAAGGCGGGGAACCCGACTGGGCCCGGCTCGAGCAGGCACTCGGTGACCGAGCCCGAATCCTCGTTCTGAATACTCCGGCCAACCCGGGCGGCCACGTATGGACGCGGGAACAGCTGAACCGCCTCTCTCGCCTTCTGGACGGAACGGACGTCCAGCTCGTCACCGACGAGATCTACGAAGACCTCATCTACGACGGCCGCACGCATGTTCCGCCGGCCTCCGTGCCCGAGCTTTATCCCCGCACGATCACCGTCTCCGGCCTCGGCAAGGCCTACTCGATCACCGGTTGGCGGCTCGGCTGGCTCGCCGCCCCCCGGGAGATCGCCGCGGCGATAGGGCCCGTCTTCGACACCCTCTGCGTGTGCGCGCCGCGCCCTCTGCAGGAAGGCGCCGCGCGGGCTCTCGAGACCATTCCCGAGAAATACTACGCAGAGCTGCGCGACGCGTACCAACATCGCCGCGACCGACTCGTCGGCGCGCTGAGCGCCGGCGGCCTGCAGCCTCGTGTCCCGGCGGGCGCCTACTACATGCTCGCCGACTATCGCGAACGGTACGGCGAGATCCCGACACGTGATGCGTGTTTCCGTCTTCTGGACGAACTTCACATTGCGGCAATCCCCGGAGAGATCTTCTATTCCGGGAGCAGCCCCTGCGTGCTTCGCTTCCATTTCGCCGTGGAGGAACCCGTCCTGGCCGAGGTCACAAGACGGTTCTCCAAAGGATTGTGAGGAACTCCGTCATTCATCTCCTCCGAAGGCTCCGGCTCGCACAGCTCGTTCTCGCCGTACTCCCCCTCGCGGCCGGCTGCGCCGCGACCCGCAGCGAGGCTCCGGTCTGGACCGGAGCGCCCGTCGCCATCGCGTCGAGCGATGCCGGGGCCTACTTCGCACCGTCCGACGGCCTCCAGTTCCTGATCGACCCGTACCCGGAGGGCATAGGGCCGAGTTGGCTCGGCGCTGATGTCGGGACCTCCATCCAAGTCGACGACGATCGTTACATCTGGATCTTCGGCGATTCGTTGATGGGTTCGGTCCAAGAGCGGTGTCCGGACGACGAGGCCTACTGCAACCGTGTGGTGGATCACGGCGGCGAAGAGGTCGGGATGATCCGCAACAGTGTGGGCACGTCCGAGCGCGCAGCCGGCGGTTCGTTCCGACGCATCGTGAAGCACTGGCCCACGGTGGACGGGGAACCGCAGGACATGTTTCCGTCGGGCGTGGATGGCCAGTTCCTTTGGCCGCTCGCCGGGGTACGCGCCGGCGACCCCGTCCTCATCACTGCGAACCGCCACACACCACAGAGCGGACTCGCCCCGGTCGGCAACGCACTGGTGCGCATCGCGAATCCCGAGGACGAGCCGACAGACTGGCGTATCACCCGCCACGAGCTGCCGAACTTTCGAGCCTTCGACGGACCGGCGCCATCTCTCGTTTGGACGATGGCCATCGTTCAAGTCGGACACCACGTCTACATCTTCGGAGAACTCGGGTCGTCGTTCGATGCGCGCACGGTACTCTCGCGGGTCGACGCCGCGGAAGTCACGGCAGCGAACTGGAAGCCGGCGCCGGAGTACCTCCAGCGCAATGCGCGAGGGCGTCTGCACTGGAGCCCCCGCTTCGACGTAAACCTGCTGCACACCGTGCGCGGGCTGCCCGGCACCTCCGAGACGACCGTAAATCACGACCGGGAGCTCGGCTGGTACAGCTACCAACTGGCGCCGCTCGGGTACGAGATCCATCGCTACACCGCACCCGACCTCGAAGGCCCGTGGCGCGATTCCGGCATCGTCTATCGCCTGCCGTCTCCGTGGAGCACGGCCAAGCAGAAGGAATGCGCAGAGGGCAGCTTCACATGCGCGGAGTACATCGCCTACGCCGTGAAGGCCCACCCGGAACTCGCGCCCGAGGGCGGACGCGTCCTCACCTACAACGTGAACCTCGCGTCGGGCAGCTTCCGCGGCGCCGAGTTGGCCGCACAGGCGGTCCCGGGATTCTACATCCCGCAGATGATCGTCGGGCCCGCCGGCGCGCCCGTAAGCGTCGACTAGGAGCCGGTCGGCGGCGGCTGCGATCCGGCGCGCATCGTGCGCGCGAGCGACGCGAGAATCGAAAGCGCCATCAGCGGAGCAACCACGAAGTACAGAGTATTGCGGGCGACCTCCGCGGCCGAATGACCGGTCGCGGTCATCACCAACTCACAGAGGTAGACCGCGTACGCGAGCAGGAAGAGTGCGCCCTCGGTGCGCTCCATCCGGTGTCCCGTCCAGAAGATCGGGAGACAGGCCACGGCGGCTACCAGGGTGAACGGCAGGTCGAAGTCAGTCACCTGCTGCGCGACCGCGAGTCCGCCCGTCGCGAAAAAGGACGAGAGGCCCAGGATCAGGAGCAGGTTCATGATGTTGCTGCCGACCACGTTCCCGACGGCGATGTCGTTCTCGCCTCGGAGTGCGGCAATGACGGCCGTCACGAGCTCCGGCAGCGAGGTTCCGAATGCGACGATGGTCAACGACACCACGAGTTCGCTCACGCCCAGCGCCAGGGCCATGACCGATGCCGCTTCGACGAACCAATCCGCACCGAAGATCAGCAACACAAGGCCCGCGACCAGGATCGCGCAACTCTTGGGCACCGACATGCCGGCGTCGCCCGCGAACTCCTGGCCGTACTCCGCCTGAACCGACGCACTCTCCCGCCGACTCAGCAGGACGGCCATCACGAGATAGGCGGCAAGCAGCCCCAGTAGCAGCCCTCCGTCGCTCGCGCGCAGCCAGCCATCGGAACCGAGCCACCACACGAGGGCCGTCGCCGCGATCATGATGGGCACGTCCCACCACACCAGGCGTTGCGCGACCACGAGGGGCACGATCAACGCAGAGATCCCCAGTACGACGAGCGTGTTCAGGAGGTTGCTGCCGACGACGTTCCCGACCGAAACCTCGGCCTTTCCGGCGACGGCCGCCTTCAGGGAAACGGCAAGCTCCGGCGCACTCGTGCCGAGCGATACTACCGTCACGCCGATCAGCAGAGGCGTGAGCCCGAGCCCGCGAGCGAGCTGGACCGACGAGCGCACGAGAAGTTCGCCGCCGACGCCGAGAGCCACGAGCCCAGCGATCGCCAAGAACAGGTGCCAGGTCGTCACGAACGACCTCCCTTGGTCTTGGCCCGCTTCTTCCCTCGACTCGTCCCCACGCCGGTCTGCTGCCATGGCGCAGGCTGGCTCGCAATGGGACGGCTTCGTCGGAAGACCCGACGCAAGCGCCGAATCAATCGCTGGAGAGGATTCGCTCGATGCACGAGAAGCCTCGCGGAGCGCCTTGCGGCACTTGTGGGAGGATCAGGGCCCGGACGTCTGGCGGCGACGGCGCCTCCGTCGGTCATCGTGTTGTCCCCCACCATGAGGGCGTCTGCGGGGGCTACGCCGAGTTCCACACATGCCGTCTCGGACAGGCTCGGATCCGGCTTCACCGTCCCGTGCTCGAATGACAAGACCCACGAGTCGACGAATCGGTCCAAGCCGCGCATCGAGAAAACGGAGCAAATGTCCCATCCGGTGTCGCTCACCACGGCGAGGGATACTCCACGAGCCCGGAGGCGCTCGAGACGACGGTATCCGGGTAGGGAATCCACTTCTCCAGGTTGATCTCGCGGTCGTCGAGAGCGCGCCCCATTCCGGGAACGAGGACGTCCGCCATCGAGAAGAGGCGAGGCCATTCACGGCGGTGAGCCTCGGGCGAGAGATCGCGCCCGAGGGCAATCTCCTCGGGACTCTTCGCGGCGATGTGGATGCGCTCCCAGACGGCCTCGGCGGCCGTCGGCTCGACGGGGGTGTCCTGCGACCCACCGATCTCGACGATGCCCTGCGCCTCCCCGGCGCGGCGAAACAGCGTATCGCCGAAATCAAATAGAACAGCCCGCGTCATTTCCCCTCCAGCCGGGCATCATGACCGCGTGGCCCAGCCACGTCCATCGATCGCCGGGGCCCGATTTCCTCGTTTTGACGCTACGTTGCGCCGGACAGTGCCGTCTGGCACCCAACCTGGATGCGTCGTCCCGTCTGGCTCTTCAGCATGGATACCGAGCAGTTCTGTGCTCCCCCGCTCACGACGGGAGCGCTTCTGGCGTATTTCCGTGCCCACGGCGCGACGGAGGCCGATACCGACGTGGACCTCGTCCACTTCCTGTCGGTCGAGGCCGTCGACACCTGGCTGGAAGAGAAGTGGGCGGGTGGGCTGCGCGAGCAGGCCCGAGCCGCCGTTGCGGCCGGCGTTCAGCCCGTGCTCGGGCTCAGCTGCTACACGTGGAATGTCGCCGAGTTCATCGACGCCGCCCGGAAGATCAAGGCCGACGTGCCCGGTGTCCTCGTGGTCGCCGGTGGCCCCCACGTCCAACGCGCCGAGGACTTCCTCGAGAGCGACAGCATCGACGTCATCGCCCTCGGCGAAGCGGAAGAGACCTTCACGGGCCTGCTCGACGCTGCCGATCGCAAGGCATGGCGCGACGTGGCCGGCCTCGGCTACTTCGACGAGAACGGCGACCTGATCCGAACGGCGCCTCGAGGCCGCTCGACCGAGCTCGACGGCTTCCCCACCGCGGTCCCCTTCATCCCGCTACGCGACGAGAACGGGAAGCCGCTGTACGAGCAGGTCGCCTACGAGACCACCCGCGGCTGTCCATACCGATGCGCCTTCTGCGAATGGGGCACCGGCGCGATCGGCACGAAGATGTATCAGTTCTCTCTCGAGCGGATCCGCGCCGACCTCGAGCTGCTCGTCGCCGGGGGCATCAAGGACGTCTGGCTCTGCGACTCGAACTTCGGCGCCCTTCGCGAGGATACCGCCAAGGCAGAGCTCGTCATCGAGCTGCGCGAGAAGACCGGCCTCCCGCAGACCTTCGCGACGTCTTGGTCCAAGAACCACAACAAGCGGGTCCAGGGCATCGTCCGGCTGCTGCATCGAAACGACCTGCTGTCGCACTACCATCTCGCGCTGCAGACCCTCACGCCGCTCGCGCTCGAGCTCTCCAACCGAAAGAACATGCGCGCGAACGACTATGAGCCGGTGGTGAAGGGCCTCGCGGCCGACGGCATTCCCGTCGCGGCCGAGCTCATCTGGGGCCTGCCTGGCGACACCCTGGGCGAGTTCGAGACGAACCTCGACCACCTCCTCACAGTCTTCCCGAACATCAACATCTTCGGCTACACGCTGCTGCCCGGCACGGAGTTCTACGACCGGCGCGACGAGTACCAGCTCCAGACCCGCCCCGTGGCGGGCTACGGCAAGGCCAAAGGCGAGTACGTCGTCGGCTGCCACACGTTCTCCAGCGCCGACGGCGAGGAAGGCTACTTCCTGATCGGCGCGTACATCACGCTCGCCCGCGGCCAGATCATGCCCCTCACCACGCAGCTCCTGGCTCAGAGTCGACAGGTCCCCGTCGCCCCGATGCTGCGGGCCGTGCTTCGGGCCCTGATCGAGGATTACGCCGCCGATCTCCCCGCGGAGGTTCGCGACGACCAGATTTCGGCCTACGAGAACCGGTCCGACCTGTTCTTGCGGTTCCTGGCCGATCCCGACCGGACGTACGCAACGATCCGCCGCACCATCGAAGGCTGGCTCGCCGCAAACGACGCCGCCGACATCGCGACGCACGCTCTCCGCGTCCTGGAGCTCGACCGGGCCCTCTGCCCACGTTTCGGAGAAGCGACCCGCGGCACCTTCGCGTTCGACTTTGCCGCCGACCGCACGCTCGAGGTCCTCTCCCGGATGGAAGCGCCCGCCACCGAACTGCTCGAGGCGTCGTGCTCGACGAAGCTCGACATCCGCCACCCCGGAGGCGTCGGTGAGATCCTGCGCGACCCCGACGGCGGCTCGTGGGTCCGCGGGCAGATCGAATCGACACCCGACCAAACGTCAGCGTAAGATACAGGCCATGCCCTTCACCCTCGACGAGGTCGTGCCCTGGGGCCGCTCGTTCGCGGAGTACTGCGAGATGTTCGAGCTCGGCGACGCCGAGTTCGAACGCAGTCTCCTCGGCTGCGCGGACGGTCCCGCGAGCTTCAACAAGACGCTCACTGACCGCGGCGGCCAGGTCGTATCGATCGACCCGATCTACGAGTTCGGCGCGGAAGAGCTGCACGATCAGATCGAGGCCACCTTCGAGAAGATCATGGATCAGAGTCACAAGAACGCCGACCAGTTTCACTGGAAGCAGATCCAGTCCGTCGAAGAACTGGGTCAGGTACGCCTCGATGCCATGCACGAATTTCTGGCCGACCTCGCCGGAGGGAAGAAGGAGGGCCGGTACGTCGTCGGTTGTCTTCCGAGCCTGCCGTTCGACACTGGCGACTTCGACCTCGCGCTCTGCGCGCACTTCCTCTTCCTTTACAGCGACCGCCTCGGCCTCGACTTCCACATCGCATCGCTGATCGAGATGGCTCGCGTCGCCACCGAGGTCCGGGTGTTCCCTCTGTTGAACCTCGACGGTAGTCGCTCGCGGCACGTCGACGCGACCGTGCGTGCGCTGCGCGAGAAGGACTACGACGTCGACATCCGGACCGTGGACTACCACTTCCGCAAGGGCGGCAACGAGCTCCTGACCTTGCGACCGCCCGCGGCGGCGTAAGCGGAGACCGGCTCATGCCGACCGGAATCCCGCGCATCCTGGCGTTCCTACACCCGCTGATCGCGCTTGCGACGATCGCGCTGATGTACCACGCCGCCACTCTCGGCCTCAGGTCGCGCCAACGCCGGGGCGAAGACGCCCGCCCCGTCCACGCGCGACGTGCCCCGTGGGCCCTCGCAATGGTCTGGCTCAGCGCGCTCACGGGCATCGGTGCGACCTGGCTCTGGCGCCCCGATCTCGAGCTCGCCGGAGGCTGGCACTTCTGGTTCGGCCTCGGCGTCGTCGCGCTGATTTCTACCGGTGCGTTGCTGTCCCGGCGGGTCCCCGAGAATGAGACGGCTCGGAAGATTCACCCAGCGCTCGGACTCCTCGCGCTTCTCTTCGCGGCACTCCAGGTGTTCTTCGGAATGCCCATGCTGCCGTTCTAGCCCAAAAGACCCGCGCGCCTGCGGGGGAACGGGAGCAATTCGGAGAGTTTGGGTACGAAACGTCCGGCCGTGCCCTGAGCCTGCTCGGTGCCGCTCTCCGGAAGCGGCCGACGTCGTCACCCTTCACCATGTGATCGAGCACACCCCGTATCCGGCACTGTCCCTCCGTCGAGCCGCCGCGTCCGGTCGCTTCGGACGTCGGCGTGAAGCGCGGAGTACTTCTTTTTCGCGAGCGAGATGACTCGAGAGAACGAGGCGACGGGGTCGACCGAATTGCGAGAGCCGGCACCACGGACGCGACGCCGCTCAGGTCTCGAGTCGTTCGATCGCCTCGTTGGCCAGCTCGTCGCACCGTTCGTTCTGGGGATGGCCGGCGTGCCCCTTCACCCAGTTCCACGTGACCTCATGGCGTCCCGCCTCTTCGTCGAGGGCGCGCCAGATCTCTTCGTTCTTCACCGGCTGCTTGCTCGCCGTCTTCCAACCACGCTTCTTCCAGGCCGCGAGCCACGACTTCATCCCGTCGACGACGTAGCGGGAGTCCGTCCAGACGTCGACGGCGCAGGGCTCCTTCAGTGCGCGCAGGCCCTCCACGACGGCCATCATC
This sequence comes from Candidatus Binatia bacterium, assembly GCA_029243485.1. Taxonomy (NCBI): domain Bacteria; phylum Candidatus Binatota; class Binatia (SeqCode); species Binatia bacterium. Next base: position 177,371 of record JAQWRY010000052.1, read on the forward strand.
TCCATCCGGTTGTTCGTCGTCGCAGGGTCGTTGCCCGAGAGCTCACGGCTCTTGGTCCCCCATTCGAGGATGGCCGCCCAGCCGCCCGGGCCTGGGTTCCCGTGGCACGAACCGTCCGTGTAGAGACGTACGCGTTTCGGGTCGACGGGAGAATCGCTCATTCGGGTCGGCTCTAGAGCTGAAGCGTGTCGCCCAGAGCGCCCGGCGCGATCCGAATACCGACGTAAAACGGCCCGAAGAGGCCGTAGAGGGCGCTGCCCTCGTCGTACCGCATCTCGTAAACAATGTCGCGAATGGCCTTCAGGTCCCGGGTGAACAGCGTGACGCCCCACTCCCAATCGTCGAGCCCGGTCGAACTCGTGATCAACTGGGTAACGCGACCCGCGTAGCGCCGACCGGCGGTCGCGTGAGAGCCCATCAGGCGCTTTCGCTCCTCGAACGAGAGCGAGTACCAGTTGCCGCCGTCCTCGCGCTTCTTGCTCATCGGGTAGAAGCAGAGAACCGGGTATTCGTCCGCGCTCGGCAGCTGCGGGTGCATCCGCATCTCGGCGTAGTGGGACATCCGATCGGCCATCGCGGTGACCTTCTGCTGAAACTCGGGGGACGTCGGCTCGAGGCCCTCGTCGTCGATCAGCTTCCGTGCGTGGTCGCCGGTGCTCGATATGTACTCGCTCTTCTCGGAGATCGAGAGGAACGAATAGATCGTCTCCAGACAGGCGCCGAGCCGGGTCGCCGCAAGCTCCTGGGTCAGACGCTGCACCCGGCCGAGACTGGGGTGGATGATGATGAGACCCAGGTCCGCCTTGCCAATCACGCCGCTCGCGATGAACTGGAGCCCCTCCTCGGCGTTACACCGAGTGAGAAGGGCTTCGTACTCTTCGATCGCCGAAGTCCGCTCGCCGGACGCGAGTGCCAGCCAGCACTCGCGATCCAGCCGCTGGAACATGTGCAACACCGGCCAACCGGCTTCGCCGGCGCCGGAACTATCCGTCGGCCCCGTGGTTCCCTTCTCGTCCGCCATGATCGCGATCTAAGCCGCCGCACGAAGATCGCGCAAGCCACGCAAGGGCTTTCCCTTAGACCCATCCGAAAGTCCACGTGAAACCCCCTGCCAGCGGCTGAACGACCGACCTTCGTGTCTTGCGCCCGGGATGGGGGGCAGATATCTGTGGCCTGATTCAAAGCAGAAACCATGATTGACGCCGGGAAGGGTACCCGGCCAGAGCCCATGGGCGGGGACATACGGAATGGCAACCAAGAAAACTGCGACCAAGAAAAAGACGGCCAAAAAGAGCACGGCCAAAAAGAAGGCCCCCGTGCTACGCGGGACTCCGACGCTGGCCGACCTGAGACGCATCGCGCGCTCGATCGTGACGTCGACATCCGTCGTGGACGAAAAGCGGATGATGGCTCTCTACTCCGAGAGCATCGAGTCCGAAGAGGTCGCGGGCGGCAATCGTCCCGCCCTTGGAATCGAAGCTCTCAAGCAGAAGGGCGAAGACTGGAACAAGCGAGTCTCCGACGCGCGCTGGCACGCACGGAACCTCTGGTGTGATGGCCAGACCGTGATCATCGAGTGGGAAGCACAGCTCGCGATGAAACCGGGCGGCCGCAAGGTGCTTCACCGCGAAGTCGCGATTCACGAAGTCCGAAACGGCAAGATCGTGCGCGAGCGCTTCTACTACGATCCGGGCCCTCTCGGCTGAGTCCGGGTCGTGTGAAGTCGCGGGTCCTGCACATCAGTCACGCGGCGAACGTCGCACCCAGCACGCAGCGACGTCGCGAGCGCGGTCTGCTCGCCGGCGCGGGCCGAGGCGAAGCGCATCTTCACGTCTGCACCCTCGCTCCGACCGACGTCCTGGCGGTCGGAGCGTTTCATCGAATGCCCGAGCGCACCTCGGACGTCGTTCTGTGGAAGCGCCACACGGGCGGCCGGGCGCTGCCGGCCGGTAGCGGGTTCGTCATCGTCAGCCTCGCCCTCCCGCATCGAGCGGCCTTGGTGGACGAAGATCGACTCGCGCTCGCCCCCGAACAGGTCCTGAACCGCTGCGTGCGGGGCCTGCTCTCCGCACTCCGCTCGCTCGGCGTCGATGTGGTCTATCCCGGACTCGACCTCCTGACGCACACGCGCCGCTCCATCGGCGCGCTCAGCTTCGTGGAGATGGGCGACCCGACGCTGTTTCAAGCCGTCCTCCCCGTCTCGGCGTCGCTCGGGGACGGGCCCTTCCTGCTCGACCGCGCCGATCCCGAAGGCGTGATCCCCGTATCGTTCATCGGCGAGGCAGAAACGACGCGCCTCGAGGCCATCGTGCCGGCGAAGCGAGACGAGTTCGCCCCTGCGGCCTTCGCCGGGCATCTGGCACGCGGCTACACCGAAGCCCTCGGGATCGAAACACAGCGGCAGGGCGACGACCTGACCCGAGCCCTGGCCGCGGAACATCAGGGCGACCCCCCGATCGCGGACCACCCGATTCTCGAGGGCACCGCCGTGCGCGCGACGGGCCTCCTCGGTCCGGTCGACGTGTGGGCACGGACCGACGCGGGCCGAATCGCTGATCTGCAGCTTCGCGGCGACTTCATCGCACCGATCGAAGCTCCGGACGCACTGGCGAGGGCGCTCCGCGGCTGCCCGACGGACCCCGAGGAGATCGAGAAGATGGTGACCGCGTTCCTCGATCGCGATCGGGGCTACCTTCTCGGCCTGCGTCCGGCCGACCTCGTCGACCTGATCCGCCGATCCGCTACGGTTCCTCCGTGACCGATCAAACAGAGTGGCGCGACGGGATTCTCGCCGGCCTGCGCGACGAGAGTCGCCGCCAGAGGGCTCTCGAATCCCTCGGCGAGCTCGATCCGAGCAAACTCGGCGAACGCATCGACTCGACGCTCGCCGGGGCCCTGGTCCTCCTGCTCGGTGACCCGAGCCGAACACGGCAACGACGAGCGGCCGACGCTCTACAGGGGTTGGTCGTGAACGCACCCGCGCTCGCGGACGCCCTGCAATCCGCACTCACCGCGCTGGACCCGCGGCTGCGCTGGGGCGCCGCGTATACCATCGGGCACGCGATCCACCCGCCTCCGGCGAAGCTCTGGCCCGCGGTGCGCGAAGCGCTCGCGCTCGACGACGGCGACCAGCGCTGGGCCGCCGCGGAACTCACCTGCAAACTCGCGCGCACGCACCCGGACGTCCGGGCCGACATCGTTCACGCGGCCCGGGACGGCTCCCCGACCCTCCGCCGAATGCTGCTGTACTGCTTGCGGGATCTCGCCGACCCCGAGCTACTCGCGACCGCGACGGCGAGCCTCTCCGACGACGACGCGGGCGTCCGACTGGCGGCCCTCGCAGCCGGCGCCCAGGCCTCGCGAACACCCGGCGAGACGAGCTCGCTCGCCGACACGATCGCCGGCCTGGTCGACAAGGACCCCGACCCCGGCGTCCGTCGAGCAGCGGCCGCCACGCTGGGAAAGCTGGGCGCATCGACCGAACGGGGCCGCGCCGCCCTCGCGCGAGCCATCGGAAGCGCCGACCGCAGCCTCACCCGGGCCGCGACCAACGCCCGCAAGCGCCTGAGTGCGGAATCCGAGCAAAATTGAACCGCTACGGGGGTCTGGTAGAGCCAACCCATGAGCATCGAGGTACCCAGCGGTCCGCCCACGCATCCCACCTTCGCCCCGCTCGCTGAGCGGGTCCTGGCCGGAAGGTTGCCCACCCGTGAGGAGGCCCGCGCCGTCCTCAAAGCTTCCGACGACGATTTGCCCGGCCTCCTGCAGGCCGCCTATTCCGTCCGGACGCGGCGCTGGGGGACCAACGTAAAGATCTGCGTGCTGCAGAACGCCCGCTCCGGCCTGTGCCCCGAAGACTGCAACTACTGCTCGCAATCGAGCGTCTCGAAGGCCGATATCGACACCTACCAGATGATGCCCCGCGACCAGCTCATCGCCGGAGCCAAGCGCGCCGCCGCCGAGGGCGCGCGCCGGTACTGCATGGTCACCAGCGGGCGGGGGCCCGCGGATCGCGACATCGATCATCTCTGCGAAACGACCCGTGAAATCAAAGACGAGTTCCCCGACATGGAGATCTGCGTCTCTCTCGGCATCATGGACGAGCCCAAGGCGAAGCGGCTCGCGGATGCCGGTGTCGGCTGGGTCAATCACAATCTGAACACTTCGGAGCGCTTCCACCCCGAGATCTGCACGACCCACACTTACGCCGATCGCGTCTCGACGATCCTCGCCGCCAAGAAGGCAGGGCTGAACACGTGCTGCGGCGGCATCATCGGCATGGGCGAAGAAGACGAGGACATAATCGAGCTCGGGTTCGCCCTTCGCGAGCTCCAGGTCGACTCCTTACCGCTGAACTTCCTGCACCCGATCGACGGCACCCCGCTCGGTGAGCGGGAAGCGACCGGCCGCGGCCGCGCGTTGCGCGCTCTCTGCCTCATGCGATTCCTGAACCCCGAGGCGGACATCCGGGCCGCCGGCGGACGCGAGCGCACGCTCGGGGAAGAACAGACGTTGGCGCTCTACCCGGCGAACTCGATCTTCGTGAACGGCTACCTGACCACGCCGGGGCAGGCGAACGCCGAAGCCCGCGAGATGGTCGAGAGTCTCGGCTTCACGCTCGAAGACCCGATCTCCGTTTCAGCCTGAAGCGCGAGGCGCTAGTCTTCGACGCGCCACACCCGCATCTGCTGATCCCGGTTGCCTTCCCCCACGGTCACGCGAAGCGGTACACCCGTATCTAAGGTCTCGGATGAGACTTCGGAGAGATCCAGCGTGTTGCGGCAGCGCGCCACGACACGATCTCCGAGCCACCACACGATCGCGGGCTCTTCCTGAATTCCGCTCGCCCCGATCGCGATGGAAAGCCCGGTCGGCGCATCACGAGCCCCCTGAGGTGTCGATCTCTCGCGCACTTGCCATATGCATCGTCCGTTCGCGCGAGCCCCATCAGTGCCGGACTTCTACCGCGAGCGCGTGTATACTGCCGCGATGGCCGTGCCCCAAAAGAGGCTTGGAGTGGCGCTTTTCCCGCGTTTCGAACTCCTCGATGTCTTCGGCCCGCTGGAGATGTTCGGCTATGTCCCGAACCTCGAGATCGCGCTGATCGCTGCCGCCCCGGGCCCGGTATCAAGCACCCAGGGCCCGGCGATCGTCGCGGAGCATTCCTTCGAGGCGGCGCCACCGCTCGACATCCTCCTCGTCCCGGGCGGCCTCGGCACCAGAGCCCTCGTCGACGACGCGGACATGGTGTCCTGGATCGCCGCACGAGGGGCCGCGACGGATCTCGTCTTGAGCGTCTGTACCGGTGCGGCACTCCTCGCCAGAGCCGGCCTCCTCGACGGCAGGCGCGCCACCAGCAACAAGCGCGCGTTCGGCTGGGTCGTCGAACAGGGTCCGGATGTGCAGTGGGTGAAAGAAGCTCGCTGGGTGTGGGACGAGAAATTCGTCACCTCGTCCGGTGTTGCCGCCGGGATCGACATGACCCTCGCCGTGATAGCCCACCTTTGCGGAGAAGATTTCGCCCAGAGTCTCGCCAACCAGACCGAGTACGACTGGCAGTGCGACTCCGACCGCGATCCGTTCGCGCGAATTCACGGCCTCGTCGACGGTCCGGGTACCGAGCACGAATGAGCCTCCTGTCGTGAAGAAGGCCGCCGCAGTCCTCCTTGTCTCGTGGCTCGTGCTGAGCGCGTTGTACGGCGCGAGCAAGCCGAGTCTCGGCGGCGACCTGTGGTGGAGTCTCGCCGCCGGGAGGTACATCTCCGAGATCGGTGCCGTTCCGAACGTCGACGTGTTTTCGCACACTGCCGAGGGACTTCCCTGGTACAACCAGGAGTGGCTCACGCAGATCTTCTACTGGAAGTTGTTCGACACACTGGGACCCGACGGGCTCGTGTATGTGAAGCTCGCCCTGGGCGTGTTGTTCACGCTGCTCCTCGCGCGACTCGGAACCAAGCGAAGCGGATCCGCCTTCCTCGGGATCTCCACCGCCGCCGCGGTGCTCCTCTTATGGGGCTATCACGTCGACCTACGCGCCCAGTTTTTCACGTTCCTCGGCACGGTCGTTCTCTTGTCGGTGATCGACGCGTATCGCCGCGGCATACGTTGGGCCGCGTTCGGGCCGCCCCTCGTGCTCCTCTTGTGGGTGGACCTGCACTACGGCTTCATCTTCGGGCTGGCCATCGTCTTCGGATACTTCGGCGCCGAGACGGCAAAGTCGCTTCTTCAGCTGCCCGCCAACCCGATGCCGCTCGCCCGCTCTCTGAAACTCGGCTGGATCTTCCTCGCCTCGGTCGTCGCCTGCGCGATCAACCCGCAGGGGCTCGACGCCCTCCTCTTCCCGTTCGACATCCTCGATGCGAGCTCCCCGTGGGATCGCGTGATCGAGTGGCGGCCTCCTCGCCTGTTCCGCACTGGATGGCCGGACAAGTTCGTGTTCGTCCTCGCAGCCCAGGTCCTGGTCGCCGGTCTCGCATTCTGGCGCGCACCCCGTCGGTTCGACCTTGCGGACTTCGGCCTGGTCGCCGTCGTGACAATCATGGCCTTCACCTCACGCCGCTTCATCGTTCTCTTCGGGATCGTGAGCGCCCCCTTCTTCGCACGGAACATCGCGAACCTTGCGCGGGAATACACCGCGCGGACGCCGGCACTGCACGATCTCTACCGCCAGTACGGGACGGCCGCAGCGGCTTTGGTCGGGCTGGCCGGCACCCTCTGGGTCGGGACGGCCTTCTGGACCCACGCGAACACACTCGTTGCCGGCGGCCTCTTCGATCGAATGACCCACGCCGAGCGATTTCCCGTGAACGCCGCGCGGTTCCTTCAGAAGAACCCGATCCCCGGCAAGATCTACAACTTCTACCCGTGGGGCGGGTACCTAATCTTCCAACTCGACCGGCAGATATACATCGACGGCCGCGCTCACGCTGTCTACCCCGACGAGATGTACTACGAAGCCCGACGCACAGACGACATCCGGATCGGCTGGAGGAAGACGCTCGCGAAGCGTGGAATCGACGTGGTCGTGCATCAGTCGCACTACCCGGTCCCGCTCAAGCTGCGCACCAACCCCGGATGGGTCCGCGTGTACGACGACGGCTTCGCCGCCGTGGTCGTGCGAAAGAACGAAGCAACGGCTCCATTCCTGGAGCAATTCCGGGAGAGGACTCTGTGGTACCCGGACACTCCCGGCGCGGACCTCTTCCTCGCCGAGCTCCAGAATCGCGCGGGGAAGCGCGAGGACGCGATCGGCGCGATGGTCGAGGCTCTCGAGACGCACGGAGCCGCCGCCGAAGAAGCCGCGTTCAACAAACGAGAGGTCGAGAAGGTAGCCCTGGAGTTCATCCCCGATGCAAAGGCCGGCGGGACGGCCGAATCGATCGATGTGGCCCTCTACCGCTACTACGAAGCCCATCCAGAGGCCGCGGCGATGCCCGCAGGCGACTGATTTCCGCTCCCGCCCGCCTCTGATAGAGATTCCGTTCCGACTGTTCCAAGGACTCGTTTTGCTTCTGCTCGGAGAGATCGTCCGCCGCCACGCCCGCTACCGCGGGGAACGCCTGGCCTACGTCCTCGACCACGCCGATGGCCAGGTCGAACGGGTGACCTACGCCGAGATGAACGCGGGCACGAACCGGCTCGCCCACGTTCTCATGACCGCCGGCGTCGGACGCGGCGACCGCGTCGCGATCCTCGCGCACAACTGCATCGAGTACCCTTGGGGCTACTTCGCGTGCTGCAAGCTCGGGGCGATCGCGGTGCCCGTGAACACGCGGTACCAGCGCGGCGAGATTCAGCACGCGATCGACTTCGCCCAGGCCCGGGTCGTGATCGTCGGACTCGAGTTCCTCGCCGACATCGAGGCCCTCGCCGCCCAGGGCGCCCTCCCAGAAGTCGAACGGGTGTTCGTGCTGGGGGCCACACCAAAGCCGGGGACGAGCGACTCCACCTCCTTCGAGGCCCTCGACCCACTCCTCTCAGTCTCGTCCGACGACGAACCGGAACCCGACGAGGCTCCGACCGAGCACGACGCCCACGTGATGCTCTACACGAGCGGAACCACCGGAAAACCCAAGGGCGCCCTCCTCTCGCAACGAACCTACATCCTGCAGGCGGGAACCACGCAGGCCCTCGGCGGGCTCACCGAGCGCGACGTCGGGCTCAGCATGTTCCCGATGTTCCACATGGGCGGCTGGGCGACCCCGCTCGGCTACTGGGCCGGCGGTGGCTCCGTCGTCATCATGAAGAAGGCCGATCCGACCGCCATGCTTCGGGCGGTGGCCCGCGACCGCGTCACCTATCTCTACGCGGTTCCGACGGTCTACGAGTCGATGCTCTCCGCACCCGACTTCGCGGCCCACGACCTCGCATCGCTCCGCCTTCTCGGCGGCGGAACCGCGCACATGCCGCGCGAACAGATCGAGCGGATCATGGGCTCGTTCTGCGTCGAGCAGATGATGATCATGTACGGACAGACAGAGGCCGGGCCCGTCACCTGTCTGCGCGCACACGATCTCGCGGCGAAAGCCGGATCCGTCGGTACCCCGGTCAATCACGTCGACGTATCCATCGTCGACGAGAACGGCGTCGAGGTACCCGACGGGACGCCGGGCGAGATCGTGGTGTCGAGCGAGTTCACGATGCTCGGCTATTGGAGGATGCCCGAGGCAACCGAGGCCGCGTTCGCCGGCGGCTTCCTGCACACAGGCGACCAAGCCGTGCGCGACGAGGACGGTTTCCTCTTCATCGTCGGGCGGATCAAGGAGATGATCAAAAGCGGCGGCGAAAGCATCTTTCCGGCCGAACTCGAGAAGCTGATGCACGAACATTCCGACATCCACGAGTGCGCCGTCCTCGGGGTCCCCGACGCCCACTGGGGCGAGTCGGTCCTGGCGGTGATCGTGAGAACCCCCGGCGCGAGCCTCGATGAAGCCACCGTCGTCCAGTGGGTGAAGGATCGGGTCGCGAGCTACAAGAAGCCACGCCACGTCCGCTTCATCGACGAGCTCCCGCGAACCGCCTCGACGCAGCAGGTCCAGAAGACTCTGCTTCGCGAACGCTTCACGGCGGGCTGGCAGCGGTCCTAAGGGAATCTCTTGGCCCTGAAACTCCATCCCGCGCGCCCTCGACGACGCAACATCCTGCGCATGTCCATCCCGGTGGTGGCGCTGCCCATGCTCGGGCTACTCGTCCTCATTCAGGCGGCATCGCTGCGCAGTCCGCTCTCCGAGATCGAAGCACCGCTCGCGATTGCCGTCCGCTACCCGACGCGTGGGCTGGCGGAATCCGCCCCCACGACGGCGAGCGCCGCGGCGACGGCCGTCGCGAGCGTTGGACCCAAAATTCTGGGTACGACGGAGTTCCGATTGCGCTCGCTCGGCGTCGTGGTCGGCTGTGCCGCCCTCGGCCTCCTCGTCTGGCTCGGGGAACGCCTCTTCTCGACACGAGCCGGTGTCATCGCCGCCCTCATCCTGATGGCGAGCCAAGCGGGTCGCTCTCTTCTCGGTACCGAGTTCGGCGTAGAGCCATTCTATCTGCTGGCGATGTTGATGAGCCTCGGTGCGATTCGAAACCTCTCGTTCGACAAGCGAAGCCTCCTTCGTGCGGGGATCGCTGGTGGCACCGCCATCGCGCTCGTCGGACCGAGCGCGGTGTGGATTCCCCTGATGGCCCTCGTGTGGCTGCAACGACTCCACGGGCTCACGCTGCGAAGCTTCTGCATCGCGATCGGAACGACCGCCGCGGCGACCACCGTCGTCGCGTTCCTCTCCTCGCTCGCACTCGGTACGGCCCCGCTCCCAATCCCGAGCGCCCTCCCGCCGGCCCGCGATTCCCTGCTGGGCTTTCTGTTGGACACTCCCCAGCTCATCCCGATCGTGCCACTGGTCCTTCTCGGGTTTTGGAACATTCCGCAGCGCTGGCAACGACAGGGCTCGCCCCGCTTCCTCGCGACCTGGGTGATTCTCGCCGGTGCGGTGATGCTGGCGTTCGGGGCCTTCGCGCCGCTCTGGGTCGCAATCGCCATGGCCCTCGGGGTCGCGTCGAGTTGGGCGATGGCGCGCGCTCCGCGGGCTCATCTCGCGGCCGCCGCCGCCACGTGCATGGCTCTGGGGATCTCGCTCGGTTCTTTCGCCTCCGCCACGCCCGAGTTCGACATGGACCGGTGGGCGGTTCGTGAGACCGGGAAGTTCCTTCGACGCAACCTCGCCGCCGACGCGACGATCGCTGCGCCCGACACGGCGCGCGGACGTCTCTCCTACTACGCAACCCGCGCCATCGCGCCGCTCAGCACCGATTCCGCAGAGCTCGACGGCATCGACTACGTCGTTCTGGACCGGCGCGTCATCGACGGGGCCGCCCCGAGTCCCGGGGTCCTGCCGGCCAGGGAGCTCACGATCCACGGGCATCGTCTGCAGGTGGTCGCCGAATTCGGATCCTGGCTGCTCGCCCGGGTCGATCCGGCTTGATTGGCGAAGCGCTCCGGATCCCCTACACAGGGAGTATGGCGAACCCCGACCCTCCGCAGGAGAACGCTCCTGCGGAAGCTCCCGAGGAGAACAAGCCCGCGGTCGAGAACCGCTGGTGGGTCGACAGCGGCACCAAGAAGGAAGCCCGCGGTGGTGCCGCCCGGCAGAGCGCCGAACCCGACGGGACGGGGCCCATCATCGGCCAACTATTCTTCGACGTCGGAATCGGATTCGATCAGGACAAGGCCCAAAAGCAGCTTACCGACTCGAATCTGAACCTCATCAAAGAGGCCAACCCCAGCGAGGGCACTTGGGCCTACATGTGCATGATCGAGGACAAGTCGCCGCCGGAACGGCTCGCCAAGGTGAAGCGCATGCTCCGGCTCCCGAAGTGGGCACGCGGGGTTCTCGTCGATGCCGGCACATCGATCCGCGCGATCGCCACCGGCGAGCCCGTCGGCGAACGGATCATCGAGCTCTCGATCGGCAGCCAGTCCTCATTCGACGCCTGGGCGGGCGGCGAATGGGTCCGAGAGAAGGTCTTTCGGAGCCGAGAACGAGCGCTCCGCGAGGGTTCGGGGCTGATCGTCCGGTACTTGAAGAACCGAGATCGCTAACCCTTGCCTGCACCCGCCCGCGCGGGTACCTCCACAGCATGGCGGGCAAGGAAGAGTTCTACGACGAAGGCCTCGATCTCGCGTTCGACGAGGACTATCCGGGAGCCATCGAGAAGTACAAAGCGGCTCTCGAAGTCGATCCCGGCTACACCGACGCTCTCCATGCCCTCGCGATGGCGCACGCGGAAACGGGGAACCTCGACGAGGCGATCGAGGCTGGCAAACGCCTCTGCGACATCGCGCCCGACGACATCCTCGCGCACACCAGCCTGTCCACCTTCTACATGAACAAGGACATGATCCCCGAGGCCGAAGCCGAGTCCGCCAAGGCCCGGATGCTCGACTGGAAGCGCCAATTGAAGGAAGGCGGCGACTCGTGAGCGAGGAGCGCGCCGACGAGTACTACGTCGAGCGGCTTCTCTCGCGCGTGAAGCTCGTCGTCGCCACCGATGACGACATCCCCATCGAAACGAAGCTCGAAACGCAGCCCATGCTGAAGGAGTTCATCCAGACGTTGAGCTACCCGCCCGACCAGCAGGACCAGGGCCGCGCGATCGGACAACATCAGTTTCTACTCGATGCGCTCGACGACTACCCAAACTGCACCGCTCTCCTCACCGCCCTGCGGAACTTCGTTCCGTACCTCTAGAGGGGTCGATGGCATCAGCCAGCGAACTCGAACGGGTCACGACGAGCGTTCTGGGGTTCATCGACCGCCACGCACGCGCGACCCTCTATCCGGACGCCACACTCGACGCCGAGTTCGATCGGGTCGCGCTCGACGTCTTCGAGTTCCAGTACGCGAACTCGCCGGTCTACCGCGCGTTCTGCGATCGACGAGACCGAAGCCCGGGCCGGGTGCAATCCTGGCGAGAGATCCCCTCGGTTCCGACGTCGGCCTTCAAGTCTCTGGACCTCCACTGTGCCCCGCCGGAGAAGACCTTTCTCACCAGCGGCACGACGCAAGGACCGGACACACGCGGTCGTCACCACGTTCCGCGCCTCGAACTATACCGACGCTCCGCCCTTCCCCACTTCCGTCGGATGGTCCTGCCCGACGAAGTGCGCCCCCGACTCGTCGGGCTGGTCGGCGGGCCCGACATCCTGCCGGACTCGTCTCTCAGCCACATGGTCGAGTGGATTCGTCAGGACGTGTGCGACGGGGACGGCGAGTACCTGATCGACGGCGACACCTTCGACCCGGCGCGCGCGGCCGCGCGTCTCGAAGAGATCTCGAGCGACGGACGGCCATTGTGCCTGATCGGCGTACGGGTCGCCTTCACGTCCCTTCTCGAACACTGCGCGGCCACCCACCCGATCGAACTCCCAGCGAACTCCCGCATCGTCGATACCGGCGGCCCGAAAGGCGGACGCGCCCTCTCCGACGCCGGCTTCCTCGCCGCCTGCTGGCACCGACTCGGCGTCTCTGGGTACTACTGCGTGAACGAGTACGGAATGACGGAGCTCTGCTCGCAGTACTACGACGACGTCCTGGCGGAGCGCTTCGCGGGAACGAATCGAAAACGACGCAAGGTCGGACCGGCTTGGCTACGCACGCGCGTCGTCGACCCGGTGAGCCTCGAGACGCTCCCCGATGGCGAGACTGGGCTCCTCTGCCACGTGGACCTCGCGAACGCATTGTCGGTGCTCGCGGTGCAGACCGAGGATCTCGGCGTCCTCGAGGGAAGGCGGTTCGTTCTTCGAGGTCGTGCACCCGGAGCGGAGCCGCGCGGCTGCGCGCTCGCGCTGGCCGACCTTCTCAAGGGAAGCCCGTGAGCGACGCGATCACGCTGACCGATGCAGAGATCCCGAGCCTCCTGGACCGACTCGTCGCGGCCGGTCGCACGGCCGCGGCTCTGCCCCGGGAAGAGCGAGTCTCAATCCTCGGGCGCGTCGCCGCGGGCTGGCTAGCCGATCGACCCGCCCTCCAGGAAACCGCAGACGCGATCTCCGCGGAGACCGGCTACGCGCCAGCCATGGTCGTGACGTGCCTCGAACGAACCCTCGAGGCATGGAGCACCCGGCCACTCCGTGCGCTTCTCGACCAGACCCTCGCATCACCCGCGTCGATCGCGACCGCGCCGGAGCTGGTGGTCGCCGTCCTCGCTCAAAACACGCCCGGCCTCGCGATCGCACCGACCTTCTCGGCGCTCGCGCTCGGATCCGCGATTCTCCTGAAGAGCTCACACGGCGAAGAAACCTTCGCACCGCGGCTAGCCGAGCGGATCCGCGCCGTCGACGCGACTCTCGGCGCCGCCTGCGAGGCTCACACCTGGCGCGGCGGCACCTCTCTGGAAAAGACCTTGTTCCCGCGAGCATCACGCGTCGTCGTGTACGGCCCGCGCGACGCCGTGGAGCGCGCACGCTCTCTCGCTCCAGAGACGGTCCTCTCGTGCGGACCACGCGTGAGTGTCGCGGTCGTCGCCCAGGTGAGCGACATCGATGCACTCGCGGTCGCGCTCGCGCGAGATGTCGCTTTCCTCGACCAACGTGGCTGCCTCTCGCCACAGGCGGTGCTGGTCGCGGAGGAACTCGACCGCACCGCGCTCGGGCACGCCCTCGCGCGCGAGCTCTCGGCGCTCGAGAAAACATGGCCGCGACGGAAGCTCTCCGAGGCCGACGCGGCTTCATTCCGCCGCGCCGTCGAACAAGCCGAAGCCCGTGCTCTCGGAGGCGCGGACATCGAACTGCTCGGAGGTGTCGGCGAACCCTGGGCGGTCGTGGTCGACCCACAACCGTCGATCGAGGCATCACCGCTCGACCGCTTCGTTCGCCTCCACCCGTTCTCGGGTTCGGAGGGTCTCGCGACCGCGCTGGCACCCCTGCGCGGTCTTCTCGATTGCGTCGGACTCACAGACGGCGGACGCCCGCTCGACGACATCTGTCGCTCCGCGGGCGCCGGGCGGATTTGCCCGATCGGCAAGATGCAGGATCCGCCTGCAGATTGGCATTCGGGGGGCCGCCCGCCGTTACACGACTACCTCACGTGGAGCGCACGACCCACGACCGATGCGCACGGATCGCTCGGCACCAAACGACGCGGCCGCTTTCTTCGCCATGTTGCGCAGACGTCGGACAGCCCTCGCGGGATCGACGTGGAGCGCGCACGGGGATCGTGGGTTCATTCGCGCGACGGCCGCCGCCATCTCGACTTGCTCGCCGGAATCGGCGTCGCCTCGATCGGGCACGGGCATCCTCGCGTCGCAGCGGCGGTCGCAGAGCAGAGCGCCCGGTACACACACGTCATGGTGTACGGCGAAGACATCCTCGCGCCCCAGGTCGACCTGGCTGAGCGTCTCGCCGCGATGCTACCGCCGTCGCTGTCGACGACGTACTTCACCAACAGCGGCGCGGAAGCGATCGAGGGTGCGATGAAGCTGGTCCGAAAGGCGACCGGCCGCAAAGAGATCCTCGCGTTCGAGGGCGCGTACCACGGCGACACCACCGGAGCGATGGCGCTCGGCGGCAACCCCTTTTACCGCGAACCCTTCGAGCCGTTAGTCGGCCCCGTCGAACATCTTCCCTGGAACGACGACCGAGCGCTCTCACGAATCGACGAGCGCACGGCCGCGGTCTTCACCGAACCGGTCCAGGCCGAAGGCGGCGTACGGATCCCGTCGCCGGAATTCCTCCCCGCCCTTGCCCGCCGATGCCGGGAGGTCGGAGCGCTTCTGGTCTTCGACGAAGTGGTGACCGGCCTGGGTCGCACCGGCACGTGGTTCGGGTTCGAGCACTGGGCCGGCAGCGCACCGGACGTGATGGTCTTGGCCAAGTCTCTGGGCGGAGGACTGCCGCTCGGCGCCTTCGTCTCGTCGCCCGAGTTGCATCGCGCCCTCTCCGAGGACCCGCCACTGGGCCATGTAACGACGTTCGGCGGCAACCCCGTGTGCTGCGCCGCCGCGCTCGCATCCCTTGACGTGCTCACCGAGGAGCGCCTTCCTGAGCGAGCCGGCACGGTAGGTTTGTACTTCAAGGACCGGCTGTCCGAACTCGTGGGCCACGGCGTCCAAGAGGTGCGGGGGATCGGGCTCCTGATCGGACTCGAGTTCGAGACCCCCAACGGGACGATGGCCTTCGCGGACGGCTGTCGCGAGAACGGCGTCCTCCTCGGATGGACGCTGCACCACGACTGCGTCATCCGACTCGCACCACCGCTCACGATCTCCGAAGACGAGATCGATCACGCCCTTAGCGTGATGAAGCGGGTACTCTAGTTCGTCGCCTTGAAGTGATCGACGTCATGCCTCGTGATCTCGGTCACGGTCGCGCCCAGGCATTGCGCCATGTCGCTGCCGCGGACCTGGACGGTTGCCGACGTCGAGCCCTGAAGAGCTCCGGTGACTCCGTCGGGAAGCCCGAAGCCGCGCCCGATGATCTTCAACTTTGACTTCTCAGCGTCGCCGCCCTTTAGCTGCATCTTTAAGACGCCGCTCGAGGCGCCGAGCTTGTCCTTGAACTTGTATCCCTTGCCGTCCGGCGCATCGTTGCCGACCGGTTTCCAGCAATCCTTTCCCGAACACAAATCGCCGGATCGAACCACGCGCATCTCACCGACGATCACGTCGGCGTCGTCATAAACGCACACCGAGTAGCCGGTGCCGTCCACTGAGACTGGATTCCCGAAATCGGTCTGAACCTGAGCCGGACCCTTGGCCAGCTTGATGGTGGCCTTGTCGCCGAGGCCACCGCCCTCGCGCCACTCGAACTTCGCCTTCAGATATCCGACGGTACAGCTCACGTCGGTACGTGAGGGACACGCCCCATCGCCGGCAGTCTCGACCGCTGTCATCTGTTGAAGGAGCGCATCGTAGGCCGCCTGCTGCTCCTCTGTCATCCCGGCGTACGGAAGGAGGTTCGCATCCTCGAACGGATTCGCGGTGAGATCAAAGAACTCTTCGTACACGTCGTTCCGCCAGATGAGCTTGTACTGTCCGTCCCGAATGGCCCGCTCGTGATCTGTGTAAACGATCCCGGCGCCATTCGGCGTGAACTGCTCGGCGTAGGCGTACGGGCGTGCTGACTGGGTGGGCAGCGTTGCATCCGAGAGGTACGGCACCATGCTGATCGAGTCTTCCGCCTCGGAAACCACGCCCCCGATCTCAGCGATTGTCGCGAAGATGTCCGTCGATTGAACGAAAGCGAGGCTCTCGGTCCCCGCAACCGCCACGTGCGGGCTCTTGATGATGAGCGGCACGTTGGTGCCACCATCGTACACGGTGCCCTTACCGTGCGACGAGAGGAACGGCGGGCGCGTCACGCCGGTCGGTGTTCCGTTGTCGCCGATGAAGATGATCGTCGTGTCCGCCAGGATGCTGGCGGGAATCGAGTCGAGAACGTCGCCGATCTCTCGATCCATGGCCTCGATCATCGCCTCGTATTTCACGTGGCTGCTCGAGCCGGTCGTCACGGCTGTCGTCAGAGGTTGGGTCGGTACGTGAAACGGCGAGTGGGGTGCGTTGAACGCGAGGTAGACGATCCAGGGAGCCTCGCCGAACTCGGCAATCTTCGCGATCGCTTCGGCCGAGTTGTCGTCCGTCGCGTAGACCAGATGATTCGGGATCACCGTATCGCTCCCGCCCGCCGAGTTGATGGTCTTCTGCCAGTCTTCGTAATCGCTGATGTTCCCGTTCAACGCGCCGGCGAAGTAGTCGAACCCGGAGTCGATCGGATGATCAACATCACCGCCCGGTCCGACGTGCCATTTGCCGATCGCCGCGCTGCTGTGGGTCCCCGCGAGGATCTCCGGCAGAGTCGTCTCGGCGAGATCGAGCACCGCGCCTCCCGGCGTACCGACGCCCGTGCGCATCGCGTGTCGCCCGGTCAGAATCTGTGCACGCGACGGCGCACACAGCGGGTTCGTGTAAGCGTGGCGAAACAGGATTCCCTCGCTCGCGAGCGTATCGAGCCGCGGCGTCGGGCCGTGGTCCGCCCCCTCGCCGACGTGCCCGTAGGCGAGGTCGTCCGAATAGACGGCAAGGCTGTCCACACCGAGATCGTCTGCGATGATCAAGAGGAAGTTGTCGCGTGCATCGACAGACGGTGCGGCGCCCATGAAGCCGAGGACGATGAGGCAGAATGCTCGAAAATGGCGGAGAAAACGTAGGTTCATCAAGCGAGAACCATAGAGACAATGTGAACTTGGCGTCAACGAAACATCTCGGGGGACTCATTGCCGGGGGCCGGGGCGCGTGTTTGGGTCGAACCGATGAGCACCCCACGTTTCCAGAATCGTACCGCCCTCGTCACCGGAGCCGGCTCCGGGCTGGGGCGAGCCACCGCAGCCAGGCTCGCGGGAGAGGGCGCGCAGGTCGCCTGCCTCGACCTCTCCGCAGAGA
Source organism: Candidatus Binatia bacterium (assembly GCA_029243485.1). Classification (NCBI taxonomy): domain Bacteria; phylum Candidatus Binatota; class Binatia (SeqCode); species Binatia bacterium. Next base: position 194,789 of record JAQWRY010000052.1, read on the forward strand.
CGGCCGAGAAAACGGCCGAGGACATCCGGAGCGCCGGACACACGGCGCGTAGCTACGCCGTCGACGTCTCGGACCCCGGCTCGGTCTCGGCCGCCGTCGAATCCGCTGCGGGCGACCTGGGACGCCCGCAGGTCCTGGTCAATTGCGCCGGCATCGGTGGCTTCGGTCATAGCCATGAACTCGCGTTCGACGAATGGCAGCGCATTATCGCGGTGAACCTCACGGGCACGTTCCTCATGTGTCAGTCGGCGCTGCCCCACATGCTCGACGGCGGCGGCGCCATCGTGAACATCGCCTCGAACGCGGGAGTCCACGGCATCGCCTATAGCGCCGCCTACTGCGCCTCGAAGGGCGGCGTCGTGCAACTCACCCGCGCGCTCTGCGAGGAATACGTGTCGCGAGGGATCCGCGTGAATGCGATCGCGCCCGGCGGAATCGATACGCCGATGCAGAAGGGCTTCCGCATGCCCGAAGGCGCGGATCTCTCTCGATTCGCAAAGATTCGGTCGGCACTCGGGAACAGCCAGCCCGAAGAGATCGCGGGACTGATCGCCTTCGTCGCGTCCGACGAGGGGCGCTACGTCGCAGGCGCCGTGCTCTCCATGGACGGCGGGATCACCGCGTAGCGGCCTCGAGCCGTCGTCAGGCCCAGTAGCCGGCGACCCAGACACCGCCCGACCCCCTCGTGTTCCAGAGCCCGGGGACCCACTCCCGCTTGCCGGCCGGAGGGAGCGCCCAGGCTCCGGAGACCCACCTATAGCGACCGCGCGTCCAGGTGTAATGGCCGCCGCGCCAGAGGTAAGCCCCACCGGGTCGCGCCGGGCGCGCAACGACCACTGCGGGTCGCACCGGAGGTGGCTTCACCGCGACCACCCAGACCGTCGCCGGGCGTGCGGCCCGCGAAGGGTAGCCGACGGGCGCCGGGCGAACGACGACGCCGCGCGGCGTCGGGCGGATGGCGCACCCGGCGGCGACGGAAAGAAAGGCAATCGCGAGAATCAGGGATCGTGTCTTCATGTCCACTCCGGGCGGCGTCCTCAACCTCTCCAGGAAATCCGGTGCGCGGGCGCGGGCCGTCGTAGGTGAAACCCCAATGGATTGGATTCCCGTCGCTCCCTCTCGGAAAAAGTCGCCGGGCGCAGCCCCGACCGCGTCTGGCCTTCCCACGGTCGTGGCGGGAGCCGACGGCGGCCCGCCTTGACTCCCCAAGCCCGGTTCGCTCCCCTTTGCTCATGTCCGGTTGGTCCCAACTCACAGAGATTCGTCCCGGAATGACTCTCGTCCTGGGTGGCGATCAGGTCGTCGAGATCCCACGAGAGATCGCGGATAAGTTCGCAGCGGGCGACGCGATCCTACCGATCGTTTCGACCGGCGAGATCCTGCACGTTCCGGCGGCGGAGCGCCGCATCGCAAAAGAAACCGTGGATCGTGCATCGGCGGCGTTCTCGAAAATGGGCGCCGTCACGGACGAACAGATCTCGAAGTTCTTCGAGGAGTTCGCCGCGCGACTCGACGACGACGCGATCTGGTCCGAGATCCAGAAGGTGAACGGCGGGGACGTCGCCGCCGCCCGCAACCGCGGTCGATCGACGACTCGTCTCGTCGCCGACGAGAAACTGCGCCGTGGAATGATCGAGGGCCTGCGCGGCTGGATCGGCGCCACATCCCGGCGCGGTACGGTCGTCGAGACGATCGAACACGACGGCTGGCGGGTCGATCTGGTCGGCGCCGAACTCGGCATCGTCGCGTTCGTCTTCGAGGGACGCCCGAATGTGCTCGCCGACGCGACCGGCGTTCTACGCGGCGGCAACGCCGTGGTCTTCCGGATTGGCCGGGATGCGCTCGGCACCGCACGAGCGATCATGAAGCTCGCACTCGATCCCGCGCTCGACGCCGCCGGGCTTCCCGAGGGCGCCGTCTGTCTCATCGACAGCCCCGCGCACGCGGCGGGCTGGGCCCTCTTCTCCGACGCTCGCATCTCCCTCGCCGTCGCACGCGGCTCCGGTTCGGCCGTCGCCACGCTCGGCGGGCTCGCCCGTCAGGCCGGCATTGCGGCGAGCCTCCACGGAACCGGCGGCGCGTGGATCGTCGCCAGCCCGAACGGCGACGAAGCAGCGTTCCAGGCCGCCGTGCTCAACTCGATGGACCGGAAGGTCTGCAACACCCTGAACGTGTGCTGCATCCCGCGCGAGCGAGCGGCGGACCTCGTTCCTCTACTCCTTCAAAGTCTGGCCGCGGCCGGAGAGAATCGCGGACAAGCCTACAAGCTCCACGTGGCGGACGGCGACCAGTCGTACGTTCCCGCCCACCTCTTCAAGACGCAGATCGCGGTGCGCCGCGCCGAAGGCGACGTAAACGAGCCCCAAGCCGAGCTCCTCCCGGAAGCGGATCTCGGCGTCGAGTGGGAGTGGGAAGAAACGCCGGAGGTCTCCCTCAAGATCGTGGACGGCATCGACCACGCCGTCGCGCTGTTCAACCGCTACAGCCCCCAGTTCATCGCGAGCCTCGTGAGCCGAGACACGAAGGAACACGAGGCCTTCTACGGCGCCGTCAACGCACCCTTCGTGGGAAACGGCTTCACGCGCTGGGTCGACGGCCAGTACGCCCTCGAACGCCCGGAACTCGGTCTCTCCAGCTGGCAGAACGGTCGGTTGTTCGGCCGAGGTGGGGTCCTATCGGGCGACAGCGTCTACACGGTGCGCGGCCGGGTCACACAATCCGACCCCGACGTCGGTCGGTAGAACGACGGCGTCGGCGAGATTCGCTGGATCCTGCCGATCGGACCTTCTGTCAGTCGATCAGGTCGACGCGACCGGTCTTGAGGTCGTAGACCGCGCTCACGACTTTCACGCTGCCGTCTTTGACGGCCTTCGAGATGATCGGCTGCACTTCGGCAAGAATCCACTTCGCGTTCGTCAGCTGCAGCTCGTACACGACGTAGTACCGACCGTCGGAGCCCCGCACCGAAGCGGTTTCGCCTCCGAGCACCGATCCGATGATGGGCGTAAAGGCCTCCCCGGTTGCCGCCGCTTGCGCTCCGACCCTGTCGGGCGGCAGAGCGAGGCCGAAGCCCGCCATGAAAACTGACCCAATACCAAGAGCCCCCTCATCGCACCTCGTCACCCGTCCGGAACGTCGTGAACCACACGAACAACCCAACATCGGCGCCAAGGAGAGCCTTCTTAACCGATGGAGAGCTACTCGGCTTCGCCGTCTACCGTCTCGCCTGCGCGACGCAGCAGCTCGGCCTCGATGAACTTGTCGAGATCGCCGTCGAGGACCGCATCCGTGTTCCCGACCTCGATCCCGGTCCGGTGGTCCTTCACCATTCGGTACGGCTGCAGCACGTAGGATCGAATCTGACTGCCGAAGTCGATGCCGCGCTTCGCGCCGGTCAGCTCGTCCTTCTGCTCGCGCTTCTTCTGCAGCTCCAACTCGTACAGGCGGGAACGCAGGATCTTCATCGCCATCGCGCGGTTCTTGTGCTGCGAACGCTCGTTCTGGCAGGCGACGATGATTCCGGTCGGGATGTGCGTGAACCGAACGGCCGAGTCGGTCTTGTTGACGTGCTGCCCACCGGCGCCGGACGAGCGGTACGTATCGACCCGGAGATCGTCGTCGTTGATCTCGATCTCGATGTTCTCATCGATCTCGGGAGTGACGAGCACCGAGGCAAACGACGTGTGTCGCCGGGCCTGACCGTCAAACGGCGAGATACGCACCAGCCGATGAATGCCGGCCTCAGCACTGAAGTAGCCGTAAGCGAACTCGCCATCGATCGCCACGGTGCTGCTCTTGATGCCCGCCCCCTCTCCGGGCGTGTGCTCGATGACCTGTGTCTTGAACCCCCGACGCTCGGCCCAACGCAGAAGCATGCGGAGAAGCATCTCCGCCCAATCCTGAGCCTCGAGCCCCCCCGCACCCGGATTGACCGTGATGATGGCCCCCGAAGCGTCGTGCTCGCCGCCCAGCATCCGCTGGAACTCGAGGTCATGGATGCGGGACTCTACGTCGGCGAGCCGCATCTCGGCTTCCCCGAGTGCTTCCGCGGCCTCCGCCTCGTCGCCCTCGGACGCCATATCGAGAAAGACCGAAACCTCGTCGATCCCTTCCGTAATCTCCCGGAAGGAGTCGAGGCGACCGTTGACGGTCGCACGCTCGCGCAGAACCTCCTGGGCGCGCTCTTGGTTCTCCCAGAGGTCCTCGCTGGCGGTCAGCGTGTCGAGTTCGGAGACGCGCTGCTCAAGAGCAGCGACGTCAAAGATACCTCCCGAGGGCGGCGGCGCGCTCCTCGAGCTTGGTCAAACGATCTCTTCCCTCGGTCAAAACCATCTCGTTCCCTCGTCCCGATGTGGAGCGCGACGTCGACGCGCCCGGCACAGCCAGTGTGTTAGCGGCCGCCCGCCGGTGGCTGCAAGCGGAACGCCTGATCAGGTCGGATCCGCCGGAGGAGAGGCGTCCGCGTCCCAATCAAACCGATCGAAGAGGACGCTCAGCCGAGTCCGGATCTCGTCCGCCTCCAACCCGAACTCCTCGAGGCTGTACGTATGCCCCGACCGGTGCTTGTTCTCCCGCTTGCCCTGTGAATCCAGGTACGCGCGGTACTCGTCGCTCATCTCCATACCGAGGTCGCCGTAGAGCCGCTGGATCGCGGCCGACACATCCGTCGTCGCTTCCCGATAGTCGACGACCGCGCCCCTCGTTGCGGGGGAGTTCTCGAGGACCTCCAGCGGATGCATGTAGGTTTCAAAGGACTGGTTCGCGAGAAACCGCAGGCAACGCGCCGTCCGTTCGTCCTCCCAGCCCATGCGTCGCCACGAACTCTTCAGGAGCTTCAGCAGGCTCGGGATCGTCTCGTAGGGATTACGCATGGTCGTCACGATCCGCGCATCGGGAAACGTCTCGATGAGTGCCGCCACGCGGCCGGCGAACACGGGATTCTTGGAGAGGTGCACCTTGTCGCCGCCATTCAGATAGATCTGCCGACGGACACACTCCTTGTAGAATCCCATCAGACGCCACCGCTTCTTCTCCGACCACTTGTCGACGGAGTAGAAATCGATGTCGCCCATGTAGGGCATCTTCGTGATCCAGAACCCCGAAGCGAGCGAGTAGTACAGGACGATGTCGTCCTCCTCCGCCTCGGTGAGGCCCATTTGGTGGACCTTGCGGACAGCCGCGTAGTGCTTGTCCTCCCACGCTCTCACCCGGCGCTCGAGCATCCCGCCGAGGAACTTGCGGTCGAACGCCGCCACGCCACGGATGACCTTCTTCTGAAGGAGAGACGGGAAATACATCTCGTACAGGAGAAAGACGCTGAAGCGGCCCTCGTCCGCGCTCAGCAAGCGATGGACGAGCGTCGTGCCGCTGCGAGCGTGCCCGACCACGAAGATCGGCTCTTTGATCTCCGTCTTCCAGAGCCCCGGAAAGAGGATGCCGTCGAGGAAGAAGCAAATTGCGTGGAACGTCGAGACCAGGGGCACCGCGATGAGCAGAATCGAGAGAAAGTAGAGCCGCACCCCGATCTGCTTCTCTCGTGAGGCGAGGCGGATCAGCTGGAACCAGTTCTCGAAACTGAAGTGAAAGATCATTCGGTCTCCGACGACGACGCGGAATCGCACGGATCCTATACACGAACGCTCGACTACACCGCGAGCCACGAACGTTTGCTCCCGACCAGACTCACGGGTAGGTTTCGCCCGCCATGGCCGAGTTGCTTCGAACGGGCGCCGTGTTCATCCACGTCCCAAAGTGCGGAGGCAACTGGGTGCGCGAGGCCCTCCGGGACCAGGGCCTCTGGCGGTGCCGGATCGGGTACAAGCACTCGACGCCCGAGCGCATCGCCGATGTCTGGCAGTTTCACCGTTGGCAGTTCATCAAGCACCTACCGACCCGTCCCGACGTCACGACGGGGAAGCTTCGACGCGCCTTCAAGTTCAGCTTCGTTCGCAATCCCGTCACCTGGTACGAGTCGTGGTGGAAGTTCATGGCCGGCGACTGGCACCCCTGGGAGGTCGGGCGCTGGCATCCCCAGCGACCGATCGACGACTGTGGCGACGACGACTTCAACCGCTTCGTCGAAAACGTCCTCCGCGAGCGCCCGGGCTACGTCAGCGAAATGTACCGCTGGTACGTCGACGGTTCGGACTTCGTCGGCCGCGCCGAGCGACTCGCCAAAGACCTTCAGGCGGCCCTGCGCGAGGCCGGCGCCGAAGTCGATCTGGACGCGCTTGGGCGGGTGCCCGCCGCCAACGTGAGTGAGCCGCGGTGCGGGCTGCCTACGTGGGAACCTGCCGTCCTCCAACGGCTGATCGACTCCGAGGCCGAGGCGATTCGGAAGTTCGGTTACGAGGACGCGGTCGCCGCGCTCACAACCGCATCGTCGTAGCCCTCGCCTTAGCCCTCGTCGTCGGACGAGGACGACGACGAATCGTCGTCGTCTGCCGCGGCCGGCTCCGCGCACATCGCCGCGAGGCGTCCGTGACGGGAGCAAAAGCACGCGCAGCTTCTCGGACTGTGACAGGGATCGACACCGATCTCGGTCTCCGCGCAGTCGCAACCCTCGGGAGCCTTCAACTTCGCCAGGGTATTCTTGTCGCGCTCGAGACACCGCGCGCATGGCTTGCAGGTTTCCCGGCACGGCTTTCCCAGAGCGCGCTGCGCGTTGTACCAGGGCTTCGTCGGGCTGTCCTTGGCCCCCGTCCAGCTGAGCTGTGTGCACATCCCACCACCGACCGGCCGGCAACACTCCGCACAACCTTCTTCGCTCGGCGCGGTACAGCCCGCATCCGCCGCAACCACCCCGGTCACCTCGGCCGGGCTCGCGGTCGGTGCGAGCAGAGCAAGAGAGAGAACGAGGGCTGCGGAGATTCGATTGCGCATGCGGCCATATCTCCTACACCCCGCCCCGAAGGCAAGCGCCACCTGGCCCATTTCGCTAGGGACGTTCCGATGACGACGGAACCGAATGACGTGACGCTCCGGGGTGCGGTCGGCATCCTGGCGAACCCCCGCGCGGGTGGTGACGTCCGCCGACTCGCCGCGCGCGCATCCTCCTCGACTCTGGAGAGCAAACGAAACCAGGTCACTCGGGCCGCCGTCGGCGCGCGTGCCGCCGGCGTGAAGAAGGTCTTCATTGCGCGGGACCCGCTCCGAGTCGCCGTCGGCGCACTCGAGAACCTCTCGCTGGATCTCGAGGTGGAAGTCCTCGACGTCGGTGCCCAGCACAATGCCGACGATACCCACCGCGCCGCCGTGGCGATGCGGGCCGCCGGTTGTGGTTCTCTCGTCGTCCTGGGCGGTGACGGCACGAATCGCATCGTCGCGCGGGCCTGGCCCAAGGCCTGCGTGGTCCCGGTCTCGACCGGAACCAACAACGTGTTTCCTCGGATGGTCGAGGCGACGCTGGCCGGTGCTGCGGCCGGACTGGTTGCCGCCGGGCGCCTCGACGGTTCGGAAGTCTCGCGCCCGGCGAAGCAGGTTCGACTGCGACGGGCCGACGGTCGCGAGGACATCGCGCTGATCGACGCCGGCCTGTTCGTCGATGACATCATCGGCAACCTGATGCCCGTCGAGCCCGCGAAAATCCGAACGGTGATCCTCGCTCGATCGGAACCGGCGGCGGTCGGCTTGTCCCCGATCGGCGGCCTTCTAGAACCCGCGGGCGAGAACGACGATTTCGGGGTCGTCGTGACGTGCACCGCGCACGCAGGCGGCGGTCGCCCCCTCCTCGTCCCGATCTCGCCCGGCCTGTATCGCACAGTCCACGTCGCCGGTGTACGACGCGTCCCGCTCGGCGAACCGATCTCCGTGCGCGGCCCCGGCATCCTGGCCTTCGACGGAGACCGGGAGATCGAACTCGCCCCGGACGAAGAAGCCTTACTTCGCGTGGAGCGCGCGGGCCCCAACGTCATCTCCGTGGAGAAGGCCCTCTCACTGGCCTCGCAGCGAGGCCTCTATCTCGACCGCGGGCCCTTCCACGATGGCCACGGCATCCTGCCGGAGTGCTGCTAGCCCGATCTCGAGCCGAACTGCTCCCCAGCGATCCAGATTGCGTTCACGGCGGATACCGAGCAGCCGGCGAGCACTAGGAACAGAATCGAGTCCAGGGCCGAGCCGACCGTCGCCATTCCCGTCAGGCCGACGAGCCCCGCGAGTCCGAGCACGAGCCGAACACCGATGAACACGCCGGCGAAGCCGGCCGAGCCCGCCGGCTCCCCCTTCTCTCGTAAACTCGCGCCCAGAAACGCGAACAGCGGCCCCCAGAAGAGTAGCCAGCCGGCCCAGTTCAAGAGCTGCGAGAACTGGTCCGCACGCTCCAGCGCCGGCGGGAGAACGACCCGACCTTCACCGAGGCCATTCAACAGTACATCGATTAGGGTGGGATCCGAGAGGACCGGCACCGCCGCGCCCAGAAGCAGCAGCAGAGCGACAAGCTGCAGAAAGATCCCGCTGCTCACACAGAAACGGACTCGACGGGCGTCCGCTTTTAACTCGTCACACGGCGCTTCCTCCTCGAAGCGACGAAGCGATCGATAGAGATCGAAGCAGAAGTAGACGCCAAGGGTGAGAACCGTCAGGAGGACGACGCCTCCGACGGAACTCGTCCCGGCAACGCGCTCCCGCTCCGGTTCCTGAACGGAGGCGCTCAGATCATCCCCCCAACTCGATCGCCGCCAGAACCTCGCCTTGCCGTTTGAACATCCGGCGCTCTTCGGCGGGTGATCGTTCGTGATCGTATCCCAGGAGGTGCAGAATCCCGTGCACCAACAGCTCTCGAAGCTCGTGTTCGAGGGAGTGCCCTCGCTCGGCGGCCTGACGCTCGGCGGTGGGGACCGAGATCACGACATCGCCCAGAAGATCCGGGTCCCCCAGGTCGTCGCCCTCTCGCTGAGCAAAGGCGAGCACATCGGTCGGCCGATCCTTGCCCCGCCACGTGGCGTTCAACTCCTGCATCGCATCGTCGTCGACGAGTGCAATCGAAAGCTCGCTGGCCGCCTCGTCGAGGACGCGCAGACTCTCCTCCGCGGCCCGCTGTACGAGCGCGGATTGGCCCTCGAACCCCGGAGCGGCCGTGACGTCGACGCGCAGGTCGTCCGACATACAGCGCCCGTCAGAGGATACGGTCGTAGGCGGTGATGATCGCCTGGACCAGTCGGTGTCGAACCACGTCGCGCTCGGAGAACTGGCAGAACTGGATGCCCTTGACCTCCTTCAGGAGTTCGCGTGCTTCGATCAGCCCCGAGTCCCTCCCGGCCGGGAGATCGATCTGGGTGACGTCGCCGGTGATGACCGCCTGCGAGCCGAATCCCAAGCGGGTGAGGAACATCTTCATCTGCTCGCGGGTCGTGTTCTGCGCTTCATCGAGAATCACGAAGGCGTCGTTGAGGGTTCGCCCCCGCATGAAGGCGAGCGGTGCCACCTCAATCGTGCCGCGCTCCATGTAGCGCCGCGCCCGATCGACGTCGACCATGTCGTTCAGGGCGTCGTACAGCGGACGAAGATAGGGGTTCACCTTCTCGGCGAGATCACCGGGCAGAAAGCCTAGTCGCTCACCGGCTTCGACGGCCGGCCGCGTGAGGACGATGCGCGCCACCTCGTTCCGCGACAAGGCAGCGACCGCCATCGCCATCGCGAGGTACGTCTTGCCCGTCCCTGCAGGACCAATGCCGAAGACGATGTCGTGCTTGCGCATCGCATCGATGTAGTACTTCTGGGCGATCGACTTGGGCGCGATGGTCCGCTTCTGCGCCGAGATGAAGATCGTGTCGAGGAAGATCTCGCGAAGGCGAGCGTTCCGATCGCCCGACAGGATCCGGACGGCGTACTCGACGTCCGACGGGAACAGCGGGTAGCCCTGCTGGAGAAGCTCGACCAACTGCCGGACCACCCGCGCGGCGAGTTCGACCTGCACGTCATCGCCACGAACTTCGATGCCCGACGGGTGCGACACGAGATCGGCGCCGGTCTCCGCCGCGATGATCTTGATGTGCTCGTCGTGGTTCCCCAGCAGCGTCGGGAGGAGGGCGGCGTCTCCGATCTCGACGATCTCTCCGGTCGGTGCTGTCTTCGATGCGGCGCGCTCGGGACTCTTCATGCGCCAATCAGTTCGATCACGCGCTCGAGGGCCTTGTCGAGTCCCGACGGGTCCTTCCCACCTGCCTGAGCGAAATCGGGGCGACCGCCCCCGCCCCCGCCCACCATCGGCGCCATCTCCTTGATCAGGGAGCCGGCGTTGAGCTTCTTGGTGAGATCTTTCGTGACGGTAGCCACCAGGAGAACCTTCTTCCCATCCGTGCCGCCCAAAACGACGACGCCGGACTGCATCTTGTCGCGAATCTTGTCGGACAGTTCGCGCAGGACCTTCGCGTCGATCTGATCGACCCGACGGGCCAGCACCTTCACCCCACCGACGTCCTGAACCCCGTCCAGAAGATCCTCAGACGCGCCGGAGACGAGCTTCGACTGCGTCTCCGCCAGCCGCTTCTCGAGATCCTTCTGCGAGGCCAGGAGCTTACCGAGGCGTTCGGCGATCTCCTCTTCCCCGCTCTTCAGAAGTCCGGCTATCTCGCGCAACTCCAACTCGCGTTGCCGCACGAGCGCCAGGGCGCCTTCGCCGGTGAGCGCCTCGATGCGGCGGACCCCCGCGCCCACGGCCGATTCCGCCCGAAGCTTGAAGAGCCCGATATCCCCGGTGCGGGAAACGTGGGTACCGCCGCAGAGCTCCGTCGAGAAGTCGCCCATGCGCAGAACGCGCACGCGGTCACCATACTTGTCGCCGAAGAAGGCGAGCGCGCCCGCCGCGATCGCTTCGTCGTACGACATCTCGTCGGCGGTGACGTCCGCGTTGTCGCGGACGTGCTGATTGACCTCGTCCTCGATCGCCCGCATCTGGTCGTCGCTGAGACGCGCCTCGTGCGTGAAGTCGAATCGCAGCCGATCCGGAGTGACGAGGGACCCGGCCTGGTGCACCTGATCTCCGAGATGATTGCGGAGTGCCGCGTGCAGGATGTGAGTCGCGGAGTGATTCAGACGGGTGGCGCCGCGGTAGGCGGTGTCGATCGTGAGGGTCGCCGCCTGTCCGGTCCGGACCGCGCCGCTCGCCACTCGGCCTCGGTGAACGATCAGATCTCCGCGGGGCTTTTGGGTGTCCTCGATCTCGATCACGGAGCCATCGGAGAGTTCGATCCGACCGCGGTCTCCGGTCTGGCCGCCGGACTCCCCGTAGAAAGGCGTCTCTTCGGCGACGATCTCGACCGCGTCGCCCTCGCGCGCCTCGGCCTTCTCATCGCCCTCGACCGCGATTGCGACGATCTTGGATTCGAGGGAGTCGACGCCGTCACCCGCGAAACGAGCGGCGATACCGGAGAAGCCGCCGCCCTTCGAGGAGCTGAAGCGTGCGCCCTCGCGGGCCCGGGCCCGCTGGCCTTCCATCGAGGACTGAAAACCGGCTTCGTCCACGGCGAGCCCCTTCTCTCGCAGAATGTCCTGCGTGAGATCGAGCGGGAACCCATACGTGTCGTAGAGCTTGAACGCGACGTCTCCCGCGAGCGTCTTTTCGCCGCGCGAGCCGAGCTTGGCCACCTCGTCTTCGAGGAGGCCGAGTCCCTTCTCCAGAGTCTCGACGAAGCGTTCCTCCTCGCCGGTGATCGTCGCGCGGATGCGGGTGCTGGACTCCGCGAGTTCCGGATAGGCACCGCCGAGAATCTCGATCGCCCGATCCGTCACCTTCCCGAGGAACGGCTCTTCGAGAGTGAGAACGCGCCCTTGTCGCGCCGCCCGCCGGAGCAACCGGCGAAGCACGTAACCACGCCCTTCGTTCGACGGCAGAATGCCATCGGCAATCATGACGGCGACTGCGCGCGCGTGGTCGGCAATGACGCGGAACGCGATGTCGTCGGGGCCCATCCCCCCACCGTACGGCTTGCCCGAGAGCTCTTCGGCAACTCCGATCAAAGGACGCAGCACGTCGGTGTCGTAGTTTCCATCGACGCCCTGCATGAGGGCGGTGACGCGCTCGAAGCCCATCCCGGTATCGACGTGCTTCGCGGGTAGCTCACCGAGGCTCCCGTCGGCTGCTCGCTCGTTCTGGATGAAGACGAGGTTCCAGATCTCCATGTAGCGCGCACAGTCGGTGTTGACGCCGCAGACGTGGCCCGGCGGCTGATCGCACGTGCCCGGCCCTCGATCGACGTGGATTTCCGAGCACGGCCCGCAGGGACCGGTCTCGCCCATCTCCCAAAAGTTGTCCTTCGCTCCGAAGCGTAGGACCCGGTCCGGCGAGATGTCGGTGATCTTGGGCCACAGCGCTTCGGCCTCGCCGTCGGTCTCGTAGACGGTCGCGAACAGCTTGTCCTTGGGGAGACCCCAGACGCCGGTCAGCAGCTCCCAGGCCCACTCGATCGCCTCGGGCTTGTAGTAGTCGCCAAAGGACCAGTTTCCGAGCATCTCGAAGAACGTCTGGTGATAGACGTCGCGACCGACGTCATCGAGATCGTTGTGTTTGCCGGAGATCCGAAGGCACTTCTGCGCATCAGCGACCCGCGGCGCGGCCGGCTTCTCGACGCCGAGGAAGACGTTCTTGAACGGAACCATCCCCGCGTTGATGAACATGATCGACGGATCGTTCTCGGGGACGATACGCGCGCTCGGTACGATCTTGTGGTCTCGTTCGCGAAAGAAGTCCACGAAGCTCTGTCGGATCTCGGCGCCGGTCATCGGAAAAACGCTAGCAGAGGCCCCAGATTGATTCGACGACCTCCCGCCCGGAGCAACCCAACGACCGGAGAATCGCCCGGGAGGGGACTCCGGCGGGCACGGGGACTTTTGCTGATCTCGGCCGGGCGCGGGAGGCACTACCGTGCCCCGATCGTGCACATCACCCCACGTCTCGACAGAGGGCCGGCCGAGCGGGGGAGCGCCTACTCGCGGAGGATGACGTCCAGGGCGAACCGGAGGCGCTTCAGGACCCGGCCGAGGGCGTTCTCGTGGATGTCCTTCCGAAGCCGTACGAGAACCTTGCGCTGCATGGAGTAACGCAGGGGCGCCTTGCGCTTACGCGGCGTGCCGCCCGCACCTTCGGCCTCGTCGAGCTGCATCATGATCTCTTCGCGCGGATACCCGAGCGTCTCCAGATCTGCCGGGTCGAGGGCGTCGACCAGATTTCGCACCAACGCCAGGGTCTCGGGATTCGCGGCGATCTCGCCCGCCCAGCTGCCGATCGAAGACGTGACCGGACGGTCGTGCTGGTGCACGCCGGTGGGATCCCCGAGCCCCTCGAAGCTCTCGCCGGACTCCTGGTAGTCGATCGCCGAGGAATCGAACGGAATGTCGAGGTACTCACAGATACCGCGAAAGCCCTTCTCCGGATCGGCCACGAATTCCTCGTATCGGACGTGCGCCAAGGCAACCGGCTTCTCACGCACCATCTTCGCCAGAGCCGGAACGTACCGCTCAAGGATCGGATTATGGCTGAGCGCCACCTCCCACTCGCCATCGAAGAAGGAATTCACGTACGACGTGAGAATCGCGAGCGGGTGCCGGGTGAGGATGACGTACTTCGCGTTGGGATAGAGCTTCGTCAGGAACGGAAGCACCAGCGCGTAGGCCGGCGTCTTGTCGAGGAAGTACCGCTTCTTCTCGCCGGCCGAATCGAGCATGCGGCCGTACATAGAGTCCGCATAGGCTCGAAGCGCCTCGAGGTAGTCGTCCTCGCCCTGCGGGAGGTCCTCCACGAATTCGTGGACCGCCTGCTGCACGTTGAAGGGGTCGTACGGCGCCTTTTGGACGCTGGCGTAGTAGCCCAGGTGCGCGAGAGGAGTGATCAGGTGCGGCTCCGCCCGGCCGTAAACGGCCGGATGCGCGGAGAGGATGCGCGCTAGAAGGGTCGTACCCGAGCGCGGCGCACCCAAAAGGAAGACGAGCCGTTCCTGCATCCCGACTCTTATAACGAACGGGCCGGGCTCATCCACGTACCCTTTTCCGCGGCCCGGTTTCGGGACCCCGGACGCCCCGGGCCCCTCATTGGACGTAGCCCAGGGCCCGTAGGGCAGCGCGAACCCCGGCGGCCCTCGAAATCGGCTTCAGAGCCCTGGGCGCGCCCGGCTCGGCCCGGTCGAACCTCGCCGCCAGGGACCGCCGAAGTCCGGCGTCCGCCGCCCGGTCACGCAGCTCGCCCGGATCCGATCGCCGGTCGTAGACCTCCTCCTTGCCACTCGGCCAGCGAACGTAAGTGTGGCCACCGGTGCGGAGGGCGGCTCTCTCCTGCGCGAAGAGAAGGTTCTCACTCCGTACGGGCCACGACGCCCACGCGGCAGCGGTCCCGTCCGACACCACGTCAGCGAAACCCGTGCCCATCCCCGCCGGCACCTCGACGCGAAGCAGAGCGAGAAGGGTTGGTGCGAGCCGGTCCAGGCCAACGATCCGCTCGACCACGCGTCCTGCGTGCACCCCGGGTCCGCGCAGAACGAGAGGCACACGAAGCACCTCGTCGTAAAGCGTGTGGCCGTGTTCGACGCCGCCGTGTTCCCAGAACTCCTCGCCGTGATCCGACGTGACGACGACGAGCGTCTGCTCCGAGAGCCCTCGCTCACCCAGCGCGTCCACGACCTCACCCACTTCGCAGTCGGCGTCGCCAACCGCGCGATCGTACGCGGCTTCGAGTCGTTGCCGTCCGACGGCATCGGGACGAATCTCGCCGGCGCGCAGGCGCGCCATCGACGGCAACCTTCCATTCGTTTTCGACGGTGCCAACAGCTCGCCCCGAAAGCTCCGCGTCTCCCCGTCGTACGGCGCGTGCGGATCGAGATAGTGAAGCCACAGAAAGAACGGCTGCGACGCGTCGACCGACCGCAAGAACCGCACGGCGCGCGACGTGACCGTCGGGCCTCGGTCGACGATCCAGAAACGCGGCAGCGCCCGCGCCCAGAACCATCCGGCGATCGTCGGCTCGAGAAGAAGCCACGCTTCGGTCTCCAACGACACATTCTCGTACGTGTCGAAGCCCCGGCCGAGCCCGTACTCGATCGACAGGTACGGATTGGTGACGACGGCGCGCGTAGTGAACCCCTGTTCGCGCAGCGCCTCGGCGAGCACCGGGACGTCCGGACCAAGTGCACTTCGCGCGAGTGGGTCGACGCCCACGGATCTCCCGGCGCCATGGCCCCGCGCACTTCGGCCGGTGTGGACCGACGCGAGCGAGGGCAGGGTCCAGGGGGCAGCCGCGAACGCCTGCGTGAACCGGACGCCGCCTCGCGCGAGGTTCGTGGTCCGCGGCATGATCTCCGCGCTCAGGCGATCCGCCCGCAGCGTGTCGATTGTGAGAAGAACCAGGTTCGGGGGGCGATTCGGCGCCGCTCCGTGGGGATCAGCCGGCGCCCGCGCGAGGGCCACAGGACCGAGGAGGTCCCGAAGAAGCCCCGGGCCCTCGTACTCCACGAGCACGACCGACGCCGCCACCGCGAGAGCCTGGAGGGCCCAGGAGACCCTCGCCAGGCGCCGCCAGCTCAGGGGCGCGAGCCGGCCCAGCGCCGGCCGCAGGACTCCGGCTACCCAAAGAGCACTCGGGAGGATGAAGGCCATCAGTGCCCAAGCTCCGACCGAGGCGCGGGCACGGTGCCCCCCGTCGACCCACGCATCCAGGACGACGCCGCCGAGGCGCCACGCTAGGACTCCCGTCACGAGAGCGAGCAGCAGAGCCGTCGTCGCGCTCGCGCCATTCGCGACCGAATCGGACCGCCCTCGAAGTCCTCGCAGCAGGCCGATGAGAAACGCCGGCCCGGCGAGCGCGCCCGCCGCCAGCAGCATCGGTGCTGCCAGAGCCGGGGCCAAGGCCCGCTCCGGACCGATCTCTCGATTCGCCCACAGGCAGACGAGCACATCGACCAAGCCCACACACAGACTCGCGGCCGCCCAACCCGTCCCGACTCCTCGCCATCCGCGCCACATGAGATGGCTGTGTTGCACGGATCATACCGACGGAATCCGTCGGGGATCCAACCTTCGACGACCGAAGAGAAACACTTTGTTCCAGAAGATGCGAAGCGGAACGTTCCACTCAGCGAAACGGAGCGTCGCTGCTATTTCTCCTCGTGGTACTCCTCTTCGGTGTTCACTTCCCAGATGTTGTCCTTGGTCAGAACACCGTCGCGGATGTTCTCCACGGCAACCATCGCGGTGAGCATCGAGTGGTCCTGGTTGTTGTAGCGGTGCATCCCGTTGCGACCGACGAGGAAGAGATTCTCGATCGAGTCGAGGTACTCGCGCGCGGTGTCGAACTCCTCATACGTGCCGAAGTAGGCCGGGTAGGTCTTCGGCATTCGGATGATGACGCTGTCTTCGACGTCGCCGACGTTTACGATGTCGATCTTCTCGAGCTCGGCGGCGCCGAAGCGTGCCAGCTCTTCATCCGACATGCTCCAAAGCTCGTCGCCCTCGTTGCAGAAATACTCGAGACCGACCCAGATCTTTCCCGGAGTCGCGACCATGTATGGGCTCCAGTTGTTGAAGATCTGAAGGCGGCCGACCTTCACGTCGCGCTCCTGGATGTAGATCCAGTTGTCGGGCACGAGCCCCTCGGGCATGCCGGGCCGCGCGTCACCCTTCACCTTGAGTTGCGACAGGAGCAGACCGACCGTCAAGAAGTCGCGATAGATGAGTCCCGACGCGACACGACGGGCCTCGGACGGAACGTCCGCTTCGAGGTTCTCCACGAGATCGCGGACGGGCATCGTCGAGAACACGAAATCACCCTCGACGGTCTCGACCTCGCCGGTCTTCTCGTCGCGAAAATCGACCGCACGGATGCGGTTGCCATCGCCGTAGAGACGAACAGCCTTCTTCTCGAAGGCGATCTCGGCGCCGCGCTCCTTCACGATCCGGGCGACTTCTTGCCACATTTGGCCGGGGCCGTGCTTCGGGTAGAGGAACCGCTCGATCAGGCTCGTCTCGGAGCCCTTCTGGCCAATCGACTGATCCCGAACGAGCAGACGCTTGAGCGCGTGGAGCACCACCGTCGTGACCGAGAGGCCCTTCACGCGCTGCGCGCCAAACTCCGGTTTGATCTGATCACACGGAACGCCCCAGACCTTCTCCGTGTAGTCCTTGAAAAACGTCCGGTAGAGGCGATCACCGAAACGATTGATGAAGAAGTCCTCGAGAGAGCGCTCTTCGCGGTCCGGGGTCACCTTCTTCCAAAGGTACGAGAGTCCGACGCGAAAGGTCTCGATGAGGCCGAGGTTCCGTACGGTGCTCGGGGTGAGGCTCACCGGATAGTCAAAAAAGCGGCGGTTGAAGAAAATGCGCGACACCCGTTCCCGAACGAGCATCACTTCATCGGTCGCTTCGGGGTCGGCTCCCTCTCCCACGTCCACATCACGCGACTTGTTCTGATACGTGATCCGCAGGCTGTCCTTCGTGCTGTCCGCGGCCTGAAGCGGTAGAATCTTCTGCCACCAATCCATGACGCGATCCGAGCGCGAGAAGAAGCGATGCCCGCCGATGTCGATCCGATTGCCCTTGTAGTTGACCGTGCGCGCAATCCCGCCCACATCGTCTGTGAGTTCGAACACCAGGGGCTGAACATCGGTCTGCTCGAGAAGCTCGTAGGCGGCCGTGAGGCCCGCCGGGCCGGCGCCGATGATGATGGCGGTACGTTTCTGCATCAGAATATCCGGAGATCGTCGCCTTCGGGCGCGGGCATTGCAACGACCCCGGTCCCTCAGGGAGCGAGAAAGCGGGTCACATAAACGCCGTAGCCGACCATCAACACCGAATAGACTAGGAGCACGTCCAGAGCGATGCGCCAGCCTCGACCCGGCCGACCGAAGGCCGAGAACGCGACCGGCAGCAGCAACGGATAGGCATCCTGCATGTATCGGGCCCCGAACTGAGCGAACCCGGTCCCGAAGTACACGAGGTAGAACCCCTGCATCGCGACGGCCGTGACGAGGAAGGCAGGGACCCAGGGACGGCGAAGGGCCGGCAGGAACACGCCGAGGAAGAACGGGCTCAGCACGAAGATCGACTGACCGCTCGCATCGAAGCGAAGGTACGGGAACTGCGGAAGTACGGTCGGCGTCGCATAGGTGTAGACCGGCAGGTTGTTCCAGAAGTACTTGAGATCGAACTGCGGCCCCTTCAGCCCCCACTCCCGCCATCCCCCCGAGTACGGCGACATCAAGGGATCTCCCAGCGTCCACCACTGGTAGAGCAGCACTACGGCCAAGGCCGGCACGGCCCCCGCGGTGAACCACAACCCGGACCGGAACGCGGTCTTGAGACGTTCTCCCGGTACCCCGAACTGCAAGAAGAGCAGACCGAACGTGAGCGATGCGAGCGCCACCGAGTATCGCGTCTGCATCGCAACCATGAAGAAGAATCCGGCGATGAGCAGATGCCGACGAACGAGCACGAAGAACAACGTCAGGAAGAGAAAGAAGTTCCCCTCGCTGTGCATCAAGCCCCAGACGTCTCCCCAAGAAGCCGAGTACAGCACCGGCGTCCCAATCGCGTAGGCGATCGCCGCGCGTCCCGCGAGCGCTTCGACCCCGGGCAACGTCCGCATCAGGCGAAACAGGAGCACCGCCGAGCCGAGGATGAACAACGTGTTCGCCAGGGGCTGGCCGAGTGACGTGACGAGGACGTACGGCACGAGCACGAAGCTCACCATCGGCGGATACGCGAGGTAGTCGCGGCCATCGTGGCGGAACATCTCCAGCCAACCGACGAAGTCCGGCAGGTGGGTTCGACCGCGCACCAATTCGCCCGCGAGACGCAGCGGACCATCGTAAACGTTCGCGCCCGGCGTCACCCACAGCAGCACCGCCGCCAGCGACCCGAAGAGCAGCCCCAGACCGAGCCAACGACGCATGTCAGCCCAACTCTCGTCCCGCCGCGGCGACGACTTCGTCGACGGAGATCTGGTCCATGCCCTCCGGCTGATACAGGACCGTGTGCCCCTCGCCGTAGGGCGCATAGACCGCTGGGTCCTTCGGCCCGAACAGGGCAACGCAGGGGATGCCGCTCGCCGCGGCGAGATGCATCGGCCCCGTGTCGGCGGAGACGAAAAGCCGCGCCATACGAACGAGGGCTAGCAACTCCAGCAGGGATGTGGTGCGCGGTGCCGCGAACACGCGATCACTCCCGGCCGCGACGTCGCGAGCGAGCGATTCCTCCGCCGGCCCCCATGTGACGATCACCGGCTGCTCCAACTCCGACGCCACACGACGCGCAAACTCAGCAAAGCGCTCGGGCGGCCACCGCTTCGAGGCCCCACGGCCGCTGGTCCCAGGATGCAGCATCACGGCTTCGCCCGGAGCGATCCCGTTGTCGTGGAGATACGAGCGAATCGTGCAATCCGCCTCCTCCGTGTTCGGGAACACCCACTCCCGAGCGGCGTCCTCGATCCCCAGCGGACCGAGGAGCGAGGCGAACTTATCCACGCGATGAGGACGATCGGACGGCGGAACGACACGATCGGTTGAAAACCAGTGGTTCAGCTCACGGTCGTAGCCGCGGGCGAACCCGATCCGATGGGGCGCGCCGGACAGCAGCGCGTGGACCCCACCCTTCACGTTCCCCTGGACGTCGATCGCGACCTGGTACCCGACACCGCGAATCTCCTTCGCGTACGCCGAGAGTTCCGAACGAAAGTCACCCCACGAGCCCGGCGAGCGGCGCAGTTCCCCCCAACGCCGACGCGGGAACACGTGCACCCGATCGACCAGCGGGTGGTCCACCAAGAGATCCTGGGCTCGATCTTCCACCACGAACCCGATCGTCGCGTCCGGCCGGGCCCGGCGAAGGAGCGACAGCGTCGGCAGCGTGTTGATCACGTCGCCCACGGCGCTCAGGCGAATCAGCAGGAACCGGTCGGCCGACACACCGCTCGTCATCGCTTAGCCCCGCGGCGGGAGCAAGCCCGCGCGCCGAATCCCTCGCCTCGCGCGGTCCTCGCCCGAGCGAGGATCAATCTTTGGTGAAGACCGAGCTGAGCAGGAGGAGAACGACCCCAGTCGAGATGAAGGAGTCCGCGACGTTGAACGCCGGCCAGTGCCAGTCGCCGTAGTACACGTCCAGGAAGTCGATCACCGAGCCGTAGGTGACACGATCGATCAGATTCCCCAGCGCCCCACCCAACACGAAGCCGCACGCGATCAGGACCACCTTCTGGGACGGCGGAGTCGAGTACACGAAATACAGGATCGCCAGAACCGCCACGACGGCCACGCTGGCAAAGAACGGCACCCTGTAGGTCTCGGACATGTCGGCGAACATGCTGAACGCAGCACCGGTATTGCGCACGTAGGTGAGATTGAAAACCCCGTCGAGAATGGGAATCGACTGGTAGAGCTTCATATCCGCGTCGATCCAGATCTTGGTGATCTGATCGAAAACGACGATCACGAGCGCAATGCTCGCGACCAGGATGTATTTCCCCACCCCCGACGCCTCGGCGACGGGAGTCTCTGCGGATTTCGCTGCGGTGGTCATGCTTCTTCTTTGAACCCGGATTGTACCAGAACTTCGGCACAACGCGCGCACGTGCCCGGATACTCGGGCTCGGCGCCCAACTCCTCGAAGTACATCCAGCAGCGGTCGCACTTCTCGCCGGACACGCGCGCGATGCCTACCCGAAGGCCCTCGAGCGTGCTCGCGGGGCATTCCATCCCGCCGAAAGAGACCCGCGACGCGATGAAGAACTCGGGGAGGAACTCCTCCTCGGCGTGCAGCAGACGGCCCAGGTCCCCGTCAGCGTCCAGGTGGACGTGGGCCTCGAGCGAGTGGCCGATGCGGCCTTCTTTGCGCTCCTCCTCGATGGCCTTCGTGACCGCCGAGCGAACCTGAAGCATCGTATCGAAGCGTTGCGCCAAGGTTTCATCTGCCCAATCGACCTCGGGCGCCGGGAAGTCCACCAGGAAGATGCTCTCGGGTTCTTCCGGCAGATGCGGCGTCGCCGCCCAGACGTCTTCGGCCAGGAACGAGAGGATGGGTGCGGAGAGCCCCGCGAGCGCGCGCACAATGTGCCACATCACGGTCTGCGACGCGCGGCGTCCCAGATCGTCGGTCCCGCCGCAGTAACAACGGTCCTTCACGACATCGAGGTAGAGCGCGCTGAGGTCGACGGCGCAGTAGTTGTTCAGGAGGTGATAGACCGAGTGGAACTCGTACGCGTCGTACGCCTCCTTGGCGCGGGTCTCGACGCGAGCGAGTCGGCCGAGGGCCCAGCGTTCCAGCTCCGGCATGTCGGCCGGGGCAACCACATGCTTCGAGGGATCGAAGTCGCCGAGATTGCCCAGGAGAAAGCGTGACGTGTTTCGCAGGCGCCGATAGGACTCGACCAACTGCGAGATGATCTCCTTCGACATGCGAACGTCGTTTCGGTAGTCCTCAGCCGCCGCCCAGAGCCGTAGAACGTCGGCACCCAACTCCTTCAAGATCTGATCGGGCGCCATCGCGTTCCCGCCCGACTTCGACATCTTGTGGCCTTTGCCGTCCAAGATGAAGCCGTGGGTCAGGCACGCCTTGTAGGGCGCAGCACCCCGGTTCGCGACGGACGTCAGCAACGAAGTGTGGAACCAACCACGATGTTGGTCGGAGCCCTCGAGATACAAATCGGCCGGTGACCGGAGACCCTCGCGGCGCTCGAGCACAGCCGCGTGGCTGACCCCCGAATCGAACCAGACGTCGAGGATGTCCTTCTCCTTGGTGAAGGAGTCACTTCCGCACTTGCACTTGTACCCGTCGGGCAGCAACTCAGCGGCCGGGCGAGCGAACCACGCGTTGGAGCCTTCCTTCTCGACGATCGCCGCGACGTGTGCAGCCAGCGTGTCGTCGAAATGGACCTCGTCGCACTTCTCGCAGAAGAAAGCGGTGATCGGCACGCCCCAGACCCGCTGGCGGGAGATGCACCAATCCGGACGCCCTTCGATCATGCCGTAGATGCGCTCCCGGCCCCAGGGCGGAACCCACTGGACGGCGTCGATCGCCTCGAGGGCGTTCTTGCGCAGATCGCCGACCTCCATCGAGACGAACCACTGCTCGGTCGCCCGGTAGATCAGAGCCTTCTTGCAGCGCCAGCAATGCGGGTAGCTGTGATCGAGGCTCGACTGGGCCACCAGCGTCCCCGCCTTCGCCAGCGTCTCGATGACGGCCGGATCGGCGTCGAAGACGCGCTGTCCGGCGAACTCCGGCACTTCGTCGGTGAAGCGTCCGTACCCGTCGACGGGGCAGTAGACGTCGAGACCGTACCGGGTTCCGACGATGTAATCCTCGTGACCGTGACCCGGCGCCGTGTGAACGATCCCCGTGCCGCTCTCGAGTGTGACGTGGTCACCCAGAACCACCGGGACCTGGCGATCGATCCACGGGTGATGGAGCGTCGCCCCTTCGAGTCGCGAGGCGGAAAGACGGAGACGCTCACCACTCTCGGTGAGCCCCGCGGCCGCCAGGAATGCATCGGCCAGGCCTTCAGCCACCACCAGGATCTCGTCACCGACCCGCAGCCCGACGTAGTCGAAGTCCGGGTTGAGCGAGAGCGCCATGTTCGCGGGGAGAGTCCAGGGAGTAGTCGTCCAGGCGACGAGCGACACGCGCTTCGGATCGTGCGCGGCCAGAGCTTCGGCACCGGCATCGGCCGCCTCGGCAAGTCGCGCGACGTCGACGGCGGGGAAGCGGACGTAGATGCTGGACGAGCGCTTGTCCTCGTACTCGACTTCGGCCTCGGCGAGCGCGGTCGCGCAGGACGAGCACCAGTACACCGGCTTCTTCTTGCGATACAGGGAGCCGCCCGTCGCCAGACGTCCGAGCTCGCGGATCTCCTGCGCCTCGTAGTCGGGGGCGAGCGTGAGGTACGGATTGTCCCAGTCGCCGACGACCCCGAGCCGACGGACCTCCGTGCGCTGGATATCGACGAACTTGCGCGCGAACTCGTCGCACAGCTTGCGGACATCCACTGTGGACATCTCGGCCTTCTTCTTGCGGCCGATCTTCTTCTCGACCTGCAGCTCGATCGGAAGTCCGTGGCAGTCCCACCCGGGGACGTAGGGCGTCCGGAATCCCGCGAGGTGCTTGTACTTGACGATGACGTCCTTCAAGACTCGGTTCAGGACGTGCCCCATGTGCATGTTGCCGTTCGCGTACGGGGGGCCATCGTGAAGGACGAAGACGGGCGCGTCCTTCCGTAGAGCGAGCATGCTCTCGTACAGATCGTCCGTCTCCCAACGGGCCAACTGCTCGGGCTCCCGCCGCGACGCATTCGCACGCATCGGAAAGCTCGTGCGTGGTAGGTTCAGCGACGCGCGGTATTCCATCTTGCGCGGGTACCAACCGACAAACGCGGTTTCAAACCGACCCGATGGTACGACCGTGGAGCGTTAGGTGGAGCTGATCTCCACCGAGACGTTCCACTCGCCCCGCAGCCAGTCGAGCATGTCGGAGTGATTGAGGTTCTCGGGGTCGGAGAGAGCGGTCTCGAGGCCGAGCCCGAAAATCAAATCCCGGGCCTCCTGCCGCTCGATTCCCCTGAGGAAGGCCCGCAGCGCCTCTTCGTTGCCGAATTTCTCGTCCACGGCGTCGACCAGGGCCCGGTACTTCTCGGCCCCGAATTCCTCCACGAGACCGCTGATCTCTTCCTGTTCTTCTTCGCTGATCGTGGCGTTCGACTCCGCAATGAACTCGATCAAGCCTACGAGCGCCAGTTGCTCGTCCTCATTCAGGTCTCGAATTTCCACGGGGCCTCCTCTGCAAAGTCCAGTTAGGTGCGGCCCGAGTGGCCGAGTCCGAGACGCTACACGACCGGCAGCGCTGATGCGATTACCGGTCGGTAATCCGTCGCTTGCGACCACCCCGATGCTCGGCTCGGGCCGGCTCCCACTGGGAGGGGTCCAAGGACCACTTCCTGCGAAGCCCGAAAAAGTAGCAGCACTGCTCGTGATCGAGGTCGTTGTTGAAGGTGCGCTGCTGCCCGTCCTCGAAGAGCAAACGGACGAGGCACGTACCGCCCGGGACGATCGACGTGCGCTCCTCGACCACCGCGCCCTCGCCCCACTCCTCGTGGCACATGTGCGTGACCCGGTCGCCGAGGCGAAGATAGATCCGTTTGTCTTTGGCCGTGTACTCCATCGCGGCTCCTGAGTTCCTAGTGCGTTTCCCCTGGGTATCGCGTTCCGAAGGCGGGGGGAAGCTACGCCCGCGACAAGGACTGCTGAACGCGCGCGCTCAGAGTTGCCAGCTCGACGGGCTTGCGCAAGATCACGCTCGTCTCCGGAGCCGGCCCGAGCGGGTCGTGGTAGCCACTCACGATGATCGCCGGGAGGTTCGGCACTAGGACGTGCGCTTCCCGAAGCAGCTCGAGCGCCTCCGTCCCGCTCTCGGAGCTGGTGACGCGGTAACCGGCGTCAAGCAGGATCTCCGCCATCACTTGTAGGACCTGCGGCTCATCATCGACGACCAGGATCTCCTCCCCGTTCACGGCCCCTGCGGGCCGCGGCGACGTTGCGGCGGTGTCTGCGGTCTCTTGTGCCGGCGCGGTGCCGTGGCCGGAGTCTTCCACCTGGAGGACCAACGCCGGCGCCTCGTCCGCCAGGGCCACTCGCACGCGGAGACTCCCACCCTGCGGCATGGCCCCCAAGCCGTTGGTGCAGAGGTTCATCACGACCTGCCCGAGCTGCGAACGGTTCCCTGGAACCCAAAGCTCCTCGCTCGGGAGATCTCGGGTCACGTGGAGGTCGGGTCCGGCGACCCGCTCCACGAGAGCCAACGTCTCGCGGACGACTCCGCAGAACTCCGCCCGCTCGTCACCGACGTCGCGGACACGTGCAAACGTCAGGATCTGATCGACGAGATCGCTCGCGCGCGACGTCGCGGTATCAATTTCCCCGAGAAGACGTTCGAGGCCCTTATCGCCCGAGACCCGCCGCTGAACGAGCCGCGTATTGCCTAGGATCACCCACAGGAATCAGGGAGGACAGTGCGTAGGCCAGTACGAGAACCAGCCCGCGAACCCAGCCGGTCGTCGTCCCGACCGATATCATCAGTTCCTGGATACTACAGGGTCCCGCCAGCGCAGGCGATTGGGGTTCTCAGACTTCGCTGCCGCCGTCTGGTGCGACCTCGATCCGTGCACCACGCACGATCACCGGCACGATCGGACGACCACCGGTCAGCTTCAAAAGCTCGTTCATCGCCTGCGGCGACTGGGTAAGATTCACTTCTTCCACGCGATCGTCGCTTCCGCGCAGGAGGTCGCGCTGACGATCACAGTGTACACAGCCGTCCTTCGTGTACAGCGTGACGCGCGCCATTAGGCCCTCTCCGACCCCGCGGTGGCGCGATCGCGATCGAGCTCGTCCCGTTGTGCAGGACCGGGCCCCTTCGACGCCACGCCCGGTGTCGTCCGCCGGCCGACGCGGCGCAATCGACGCCACCAGCCGCGAATACGGATCCTTGTCGTCGACAGAAGCAGAAAAACGAACAGCAGCGGCGCGAGGAAGATCCCCATCCCCTGCGAGCCCAGACCAAAGTGGTTGGCCAGATCCCGAAGTCGGAACACGTTTAGCGGGAAGTGGTCGAGGCTGTCGTTGAAGACCATCCCGGCTCGGGCCCGGAGGACGAACGGCATCGTCCGGAGCCCTTCGGATCCGCCCTGGCTGAGTTGGAGAACGACAAGGTCGAACGATTCCTTGCGCAGCTCCCGCACGAGATCCGCTCGCTCTGCGAAGCGCACGATCCGAACCCGATTCGCCTGGAGGGAACCCGCGAGTCCCTCATCTTCCTCGCGAAGAAGGACCTCGGTGTGTGCGTCGGGAAAGAGCTCCCGGAGCTCTTCGAGGACCCCCGCCACGAGGCGTGCGGGGCCCGTCTCGACGACGATAATCCGGGAGATCCGGTCGTACTGGAAGGGCCGGATGTAGGAGAGGAGATTAGGCATCGGACGGCTCTCGCGGCCTCTCCCACCCATACGCATCGAACAACCGTCGCGCGATGACCGGCCAGTCGTAGTTCTCCTCGGCGAACGTCCGAGCCGACTGCGCGAGTGCCTCGCGACGGCCGCGATCCTCGATCAAGCGCGCAACGGAGGAGGCGAACGCCGCGGGATCGTCCGCGATCTGGATCTCGCCCTCGCCCGCTCCGAGCCCCTCGGCGCCCACGGTCGTCGACACCACCGGGCAGCCGCTCGCCATGGCCTCGAGGATCTTGAGGCGCGTTCCCGAGCCGACGAGAATGGGGGCGACGAAAACCGTCGCGCGCCGGTAGTGGGACGCCGTCTCCGGAACCATGCCGGCGATCTCGATTCCCGCGTCGTGGTCGGCGAGCTCCCGGATGGAAGCCGGCGGATAGGCACCGACCACGCGGAAGATCGCGTTTGGAACCCTCTCGCGGATGCGCGGCAGGACCTCCTTCGCGAAATGCAGCACGGCGGTGACGTTCGGCTCGTGGCGAAAGAACCCGACGAACAGGACCGTCGCCGGTTCGGCCTCCTGCGGCGCGAACCTGAATTCTCGACACGAAACACCGTTCGGCACGACGGACAAAGGCTCCGGATCGACGAAGCGAGCGAGAGTCTCGCGATCGTTCTCGCTCATCGTGAGCACGCGGTCCGCCTGCTCGACCGATTTCACTTCGTGGCGAAGCGTACGAAGGCCGTCGACCCAGAGCGCCGCCCGGCGCATGAGCGATCCTTCGTTCTCCCGCGCACGCTCGGCGGCGATGAAGCTCACATCGTGCTCGACCAGGACGCGAAGCATCCCCGGGCAAGGCGGAGGCAGGTAGTGTGCCATGTTCGTGTACTCGATCTGCACGACGTCGAAGGCGCGCTTCTCGAGCCAGATCTCGATCATCTCGAACATGCGCTCGGAAAAGAAGCCGTGCATCGCAAGCGGGAGAAGACGTTCCCCGGCGCTATGGAGATCGCGCGGCATCAGCACCACATCGCGGCAGAGCGCTTCCAACTCGGCCAGACTCTCCGGAGCCGACTCGGCCGGTGTATCGGTGAAGGAGATCAGCGTGACGTCACACCGCTTCTTCATCTCGCGAATCAGATTGAGCATCCGAACGGCGCCACCGTGGACGGCCGGCGCCGGGCTGTATGGCGAGACGACCAAGACCTGCGGCCGCGCCTCCCCGTGCGTCTCGCCCGGATGGAACCGCGCGCGATACACGTGCCGGAAGCGCGAGACATTGAAGATGTCCTCGTCGCTGAGAACCCGCGGCAGGGCTCGCTCCCGCCGACGGGCGCGCATCACCACGGGGACCTGACGCGCGAGCCCCTTGAGCGTCGCGAGTGCGGACCACCCGCCCTGCTCCCGGCGTGCCTTCTCCGGCAGGATCAGAATCCCGAGGAGATGGGACGACAGCAGCTTCCACGAACTCACGTTCTTCCAGAGCAAAGCCGCGAGGTTCTTCAAAAAGAAGGAATGAATGACTCCTTCGCTCCAGAGACGCCGGGTCGTCCCGCGATGCTTGTGGTGCACCCGACTCTTCGGTGCGAGCAGCGACGGCCACCCGCGCTTCCAGGCGCGGTACCCGAGGTCGACGTCTTCGATGTAGACCGGCGAGTACACCGCCTCGTCGAACCCGCCGAGCGCAACGAAGCGATCGCGATCGTACGCCGACGCGCCTCCACCCGCGAAGAACACCGGGTAGACCTTGTCCTCGTCGAACCGGTCGAGGTGGAACAAGCGAACGAGGCCGTTGCGCAGCTCCGCGTGCACCTTCCCGGTCTCCCAGCGGGGCCGGTTCGGGTCGATGAAGTCGATCTGACACGAGACCCCGAACACATTGGGCTCTTCGCCGAAGACATCGAGAAGCGGCTGCACGAAGTCCGGCTCGACGACCATGTCGTTGTTCAGGAAGAGGAGCGCCGGGTTCTTTGCCTGCAAGGCCCCCTTGTTCGTGGCGCCACCGTAGCCCTCGTTGCGATCGAGAGGGATCACGCGCAGGCCCGGGAACTCGGCGGCTCGTCCAGCGAGATACTCGACGGTGCCGTCCTCGCTGCCGTTGTCGACGACGAGAATCTCATCATCCGGGTTGCCGTGCCGGCGGAGCGCCTCGACGAGCGGAGGGAGGCTCATGTCGAGCAACTCTCGGCCATTCCAGGTCGGGATCACGACCGAAACCGCGTCGCTCGGATCAACGCCGTTCGCGGCGGGCGCCAGGCCATCGCCGCGTCGGCGCACCGGAATCAGGTCTCCAAGCACGAGCGCGAGGCCGACCACCACAGAGACGCCGGCCGCCACAGCCGTGAGCGGCAGGGTGAGCAGGGTCATGAACGAGCGCTTCACCACGCGAGCCACACGGACGACCGCGTTCTTCATCTCGCGAGCGAGGCCACGGAAGTACTTCACGTCGTCGAGGACTTGCTCGGCCACCACACTTGCGGCCTCTCTTGCCGCCTCGGCTCGGTCGTTCTCCAACCGCTCGGCCCGCATCTCGACCGCTTCGGCGCGCACGGCGAGACGCGCAAGTGATGCCCGAAGGCCGTCGACGTCCTCGACGGGAGGCCCCGCCTCGATCCAGGCTCGGTCGCCCAGACCGTCTTCGCGGGAGCCGACCGGAAGCGTCGTGTTGTGAAGAAAGAGAAACTCGTCGGCGTCGACGGGCATCTCCTCTTCCACGCCCGCGATCAGGTAGCGCACGAGAAACGCGATCTTGTCGCCCTCCCCCGGAGCCACGCCCTCACCGGCGCAGCGCCACACGCAGATCCGGCCCCGCTGACCCCATTCGCCCGGCGCATGCTCCAGCTGAAGGCGGATCTCGAACTCTCGGTCTCGCGAGCGCGCCATCGGTCGGAACTCGAAGCGCTGCCAGCCGTCGCGCGCGAGCTGGGCCGCCGGAACGACGACGCGCGCGAGAGGGGCCCCCGGTTCCGCGGGATCCGAGATCTCGAAGGCGAGCGTCGAACCGTCGAGCGGTGGATCGAACCAGACGAGAACATCGACCTGGCAGAGGCGATCGTATCGGGCGGTGAAGCGCTGCCTCGGCGTGTACGTCGGGCCGATCGCGTCCGAGAGTACGCGAGCGCTGCTGGTGAACTCCTCAGCGACGAGGGCCTGCTCCTTTCGGGGGACGTCGTCACGGCTCGCGTCGGGGACGAGCCACGCGTCGCCGGCGCGATCCGCCGCACGTCGCGGCGCCCGGCAGAACTCGACCAACGGCTCGACCACTCTCGACCAACGAAAGTCCCACCGCGCCTCGGCGAAACGCTCCGCCCGTCCGGCGTCCTCGGGTTCGCCCAGGACCTCGGCCAGAGCACTCGCGACCGCATCGACGTCATCGGGCGCCACGACGCGCCCCAAGCGCTTCTCGCCGACGACGGTCGCGAGATCGTCGCCCTCGGTCACCACCATCGGTCGGCCGCACCACAGGTAGTCCAAGAGGCGGGTCCGGAACGCGAACTCCGATTCGACTCCGCGGCGATGCAGGCTCACCCCGACGTCGGAGTCGAGGATCCAACGATGGCGCTCCTCGTAGGGCACCCAATCGAGGAACGTCACCCCCTGGTCGAGAAGGCCAAGCTCGGCGGCGAGTGCACGCGCCTGCTGCGCCATCTCCATCTCACCGATTTCGGGGTTCGGATGGCGTCCGCCGAGAATCAGGGTCTTCACATCGGTGCGCGTCTCACGCAGTTTGGCCGTTGCCCGAATCAACGTGAGCGGGTCGACCCAGTTCCACATCCCGCCGGCCCACAAGACGACCGAGTCTTCTTTCCCGATTCCGGGAACGACCCCTTTGATGACCTGGGGATGACCCTTCTCCGGAACCGCGTCTGGCACCCCGAACGGGACGACGGCGAGCAGTCGCTCCAACACCGGATCCGTCTCGTAGTTCGCCCGATTCACCCGCCCGGCCGCGGTGAGCATGCCGAGCCAGAAGCTCCGCTGCGCCTCACTCGCGCAGATGAAGAAGTCGCCGTTCTCCAGATGATGTTGCAACCAGCGGAGCGACAGCAGAGCTTTGCCGCCCGCCTTGTTGAAGTCTCCGCCGAACAGGTCGAGGTTCGACAACACGAAAGGGTCGTAGAGATCCACGACGAGAGGCTTCCCGACGGCCGTCATGAGCTCGGTGCGTCCGGAAACCACCACGACGTCTGCCCGCTCGATGAAACGGCGGAGTCCGTCGTCACCGTCGACGAGTGCGAGCTCGAGGCGCGTCTCGGGTTCGAGCGTGCTTCCGGCCGGAGCCGCAAGGGTGACTACATGCCCGGCGCGCGCGAGCGATCGCGCCATCTCGAGCGAGCGGATCGCCGAGCCGGCCATCCGTTCCCCGATGCGGTCCCAAGAGGAAATCAAGACCTTCATGAGCCACTTCCGGCGGGCTCGGCGAAGGCACGGAACGAAAGAGCTCTACCCGACTGTTCCTGCCCGCCGATTGTGAGGCCACCCATCTCGGACGGAGCATGCCACAGGAGGATCTCGTTGCTCTCCTGCGCGCCCGGCGCGCTCGCACGAAACGTCACAGTGCGTCCGGCGGAGTCAGGCTGAGGTTCATCGAGCTCCAATCCGACGAAGCGACGATCCACGAAGTGCTCGGCGGGATACGAGCGCTCCGCCAACGTCTTCCCGGCCTCGTCCTGCAGGGAAAAGTGAACATCGTGCGAATTCGTGCGCGCGTACGTGCCCACCCGCACGTCGACGCGCGTGAGACCGTCGCGTTCGCAGACGAATCCCTGCTCCACTTCGGCTCCGGGACGCAACGGACCACCGGACTCGGCCTCGAGTTGGTACTGATCGAAAAGCGACCGCCCCGGCTCGATAGCGACTTCCGAACCGTCTCCGGCCTCGAGAACGATCGGTTCGGGAAGCGGACGTTCCCCTCTCGAACCACGATCGAAGACTTCAGTGAGGATCCCCACGAGGTCGTCCACCTGCCCGTTCGCCCCATACCGACGCCGAACATCGCGTCGGGCGGAGTCACCGAGGGACTGGCGGAGTGCGGGTTCCGACACGAGGCGGGCCAGCCCGTCCCGCCATTCGGTTTCGTCCTTGCAAAGCACCGCGACGCGCCCACCTCGGCTCCCCCGAACGAACGCCGGTGCATCACTCGCCAGCGTGGGTACACCCACCGCCGCGGCCTCGAGGAGCTTCACCTCGCTCTTGCCGAGGTTGAACGGTCGCGACGTATCCAGCGGCGCGAGGTTCACGTCGAGCGTGGCGAGCCGGGCCGGCAGTTCGTTCCACGGGACGAACGGCCACCGCTCGATCTGGCCCTCGAACGGTTCCAGGACGGTCGGCGTCGCGACGGGCCCGCCGAGAGCCAAGACCGTCTGCGGGAATCGCCCGAGCACATCCGCTAGTGCCGGGGCGACCATCGCGAGATCCGCATCGTGCGTGTCCGTACCCGAGGCGTAACCGATCCTGACGGGCCCGTCGGCCGCGCCCCTTGCGACCGGCGAACGCAGCCCGAGCAGATGATCAGAGAGGCCGTTGGCTAGACAGTACGAGGGATGCCCGAGATCTCGTGCGCCGTCCGCGAGTTCCGGTGTGCTTCCAAGAAATCCGTCGGCCGCATCCAAGCACCGAGCGTGCCCCTCCACGCTCTGCCGGTAGCCGTCGACGACCTGCGGATCCGGATGCTGCAGCGCCGGCGCGTCGGCCAGGTCGTCCGCGCGAAAAACGAAGTCGTCACTCGAGAACAGCACCGGAACCGCGCGCGCCCTCGCTTCGCGAACGACGCGTGCGACGGTGGCGCTGAACGGCGCTCGATACAGTACGATCAGCTCGGCGGCTCGGGCCGCAGCGACCGCGCGAAGGTCCGAGTGATAGAGGACGTCCCCCTGCATTCCCGCGAGGGCCAGGCGTTCCAGCAAGTTCCACGCGCGATAGCGTAGCGGTGCGCCGTCCATCCCGGTGAGGAACAACACTCGGCGCCCAGCGAGACGTCGTCGCGCCGCCGAGGGGCGTGGCCCCCCGGCTTCGCGCACGACTTCGCGATAGAGCGCCTCACTCGCTTGCGCGTGCGCGCGAACCGAGACCGGCTCCAGCGACGTTCGCGAAGCCAACGCACGCACCTCTTCCCGATCGGCCGCAAGCCGCCGCAGGGCGCTCGCCAGCGCGCCGACGGAGTTGGACGGCACGACCAGGCCGTTCTGCCCGTCGGTCACCACCTCTTGCGGGCCACCGCAATCCGACGTCATCACGGGCCGACCCCGCGCGAGCGCCTCGCGCGTCACCAACGAGAACGACTCCCGCATGATGGACGGGACGACAACTACGTCGGCCGCCGAGAGGACGTCATCCAACTGGTCCGCCGAGAACGGCGGATGGCAGCGAAGCCGCGCGCCCAGAGCCGTCGACCACTTCTCCGCTTCACTGCCGTCCACAGAGTACGCGTCGAGAACGAAGTCCTCGTCGAGCGACGCCGCCGCGGTGAGCAATACGTCGAGTCCTTTCGCGCGATTCCCTGCCCCTCCGACGAACACGAACCGGGTCGGGCCGGGTCCCGCCCCGGCCGCGCGCGCGACCGACGCCGGCATCGGCACTCCATTCTCGTGAACGACGACCCTCACACCCTCGAACCCGTTCTCGATCAGGCTCTCGCGCAAAAACGCAGACGGCACGACGATGCGCGCGACGTCCGACAGAGCGGCCTCCAAGGTCGCACGGCGTGCCGTGAAGTCGATCTCCGAGATGCCCGAGCAGCTCTTCGGCCGCACGTGCTTCGGGCAGATCTCCCCCTCGGGCGACAACCGGAAGAGGCACGGACAAAGCCACCACCAGTCGTGCATCGTGACGACGACGGGCGCACCAGCGGCCCGCGCCGCGCCGATCACTCCGGCACCGAGCCCTTGCAGACTGTGCACGTGCACGACATCCGGGCGGGTTTCTGCAAGGAAGCCCGCGAAGGCCTCGGTAGCGACCGGGTTCCAGTATCCATCGCGGGCCCAAGGCAGAAGAGCGCCTCCCACGTTCACCCGATACGTGTCGGCTGCATCGACGCGCCCACGGGCCACGGCGCCGAGCGGTTCGTCCGCGGTGGTCCGGCCACTGAAGACGGTACAGCCGTGTCCGAGGGCAACGAGTTCGGCAGCGAGCCGTCGGCAGACGACCGTGGCTCCTCCCTGGAACTCGGGCAGGTACAGCGCGCTTACGAGCGCTGCTCTCATACGGCCAACCCCGACCCCACCCGACTCTCCACGACAACCGCCATTCTCATCTGCCCCCTAACAGAGGCCATGGGTCGCGTCCCTTTTCGCCGACGTCCCGGGTTCGGGGAGCTTTTCTGCCGCCTTAGGCATTTGCGTCCTCCCGGCAGGGGCTTAGTATGAACGGGCTCGGGGGAGGCTGATGTCGGGGGAGAGTACGGGGCTGTTGCCGTGGGTGCGCCTGGGGCTGTCGAAGGTGTATCGAACACGGGTCTTTGACGTGCTGCGTCAAAGAAGCCGTTCGCCCCGCACGGGGCGTGAACACGACTTCTTCGTCCTGGAAGCCTGCGACTGGGTGAACGTCATTCCCCTCACGAACGACGACGAGGTCGTCCTGATCCGCCAGTACCGACACGGGATCGAAGACTTCACCCTCGAGATTCCCGGCGGGATGATCGACCCGACCGACGCGTCCCCCCAGGTCGCCGCAGGTCGCGAGATGCTCGAAGAGACCGGGTTCGGCTCGGACGACATCATCCCCCTCGGCTCCATCCATCCCAATCCGGCGATCCAGGCGAACCATTGTCACACCTTCCTCGCACGGGGCGCGGAGAAACGCGCCACCCCTTCGTTCGACGGCACCGAAGAGACCGAAGTAGTTCTCGAACCTCTCACCCGGATCCCGGAACTCATCCGCACCGGTTTGATCTCGCACGCCCTGGTCGTGGTCGCGTTCCACTGGCTCGAGCTGCGTGAGGAGGCACCTTCTTGACCCTGGCCAACCTGTCCCCGGCGTTTTCCCCCACGAGCCTTCGCTCAAAATGGAACATCATCGACGCGCTACCGATCCACATCGCGTCGATCGACGACCGCGGCATGATCCTCGAGACGAATCGATCCTGGAAAGAGTTCGGACATCCCGCTGTCGGCGAGACGCTGCTCTCCGGGTGGGCGGGCGACGCCACCGAGCCGCTCGTCGGATCCACCCTGAACCTCGGAATCGGCGAGCTGCTCGCCGGCACGCGAGATCGATTCGAAATCGAGTACCCGGTCCGGCGTTCCGACCAGACCGTGTGGCTGTCCCTATCCGCCTACCCGAGCCCGGGCGGCGCCGTCGTTTCCCAGACCGACATCACCGAGCGGCGGCGAGACGACATGCGCCGCGCGCAAGAGAACGCGAGCGCTCAGATCGACAGCGCCCTCGCGCGGGCCGGCCAGGGTCTGATCACATCCCTCGACCTTCCGGAGACGCTCGACCGCTTGTGCCGCCTGACCGTCGAACTCCTCGATTGCGATGCGAGCCACACGATCTTCTGGCAGGAAGAAGACGAGTCCTACAGAGCCGCCGCGTCCCACGGCGACACCAAGGAGAACACGGAGGCCATCCGGAACATGCGCCTCCCCCGCACGGCCTTCGTCGGCGCCGTCGCACGCGGCGAGAACGTCGCCGTCTCTCAGGTCGACTTTCGCGAACATGCCGTCGCCCCGCTCGCCTTGTTGGCCAAGCGATTGGGGGTCTGTCAGCTCCTGCAGATCTCGCTCCGCCACGGCGACAAGCGGATCGGATTTCAGACCGCGTGCCGCCGCAGCGACGAGCCCTTCACCGAGGTCGACGAGCGATTGGCCGCACGACTCGGACAACTGGCGTCGCTCGCCATCGAGAACGCACGGCTCGTCGGCCAACTCGGCGAGGCGAGCCGACTCAAGAGCGAATTCGTCGCCACGGTCTCCCACGAGCTGCGCACACCCATTCACGTCGTCCTCGGCTTCGCCGACCTCTTCCTCGACGGAGAGTTCGGCGAGCTCAGCGCCGATCAACACGACGGGATGAATCGGATCCAATTCGGAGCACGATCCTTGCTCGAACTGAGTGAAGCCGCGCTCCAGCTCACCCGGCTGGACGACGGCCAGGTCCCGGTCCACCTCGAAGACATCGATCTCGCGGAACTCGCCGACGAGGCGGAAAAGGAAGTTCGCGTGACGCAGCGCGATGCGGCCGTCGAGATCGAACGCCGAATCGCTCCCGACGTCGCGCGCGTCCATTCCGACCGCACCAAGCTCAAGTTGATTCTCAAGAGCCTCCTCAGCAACGGCCTCAAGTTCACCCCGGAAGGCGTGGTCTCGCTGAGCGCGAAGCGCCGGGGCACGGAGGTCGTCCTCGTCGTGAAAGACACCGGCGTCGGCATCGAGAGAGAAGCGCTCCCGACCATCTTCGAAGCGTTCCGCCAGGCCGACGGATCGACCGCCCGTCGGTACGCCGGCGTCGGGCTCGGACTTCACATCGCCCGCCGCGCCACCGAACGACTCGGAGGCTCCGTCCACGCCCAGAGCACCGAAGGCGAAGGCTCCCGCTTCGAAGTCGTGCTCCCCGCCGACCGGCCGCAAGCCTGACCTTCCGGTAGGTGGCGTTCCTCGAGGGGGAGGCTAGGGTTCGCAATCGTGGCCAAGGTCCAACGAAGCGCGGAAGAAGTGAAGGCGGCCGTTCTCCGAACCGCCAAAGAAATGTTGCGGACCGGGCTCGTCGAAGGGACCGCGGGGAATCTCTCCGCGCGCCTCCCCGACGGCAACGTCATCATGACGCCGTCGTCGCTCGACTACGAGGAGATGAAGCTCGAAGACCTCGTAGTCATCGACCTCGACGGCAACGTGCTCGAAGGGGAACGATCCCCCACCACCGAGAAGGCCCTACACCTCGCTTGCCTTCGCGCCCACGACGACCTCGGCGGCGTCATCCATTCGCATGCGATGTTCGCGACGATGTTCGCCGTCACCCGGCAACCGATCCCGTGCGTCATCGAGGAGTTTGACGTCTTCGTCGGCGGCGAAGTCCCGGTCGCCGAGTACAAGATGACCGGCAGCGACGAGCTCGGCGACGAAGTCGCTCGCTGGGTCGAGGACCGTGGCGCCGTCTTGATGGCGAACCACGGCCTGCTCACCGTCGGCAAAGACATCGAGAATGCGATGAAGGTCGCGCACCTGGTCGAGCGAACGGCGCAGATCATTTGGGGATCCAGACTCCTGGGCGATCTCGTTCCGCTCCCAGATTCGACCCTGGAGCGCTTCGCACCGATCTACAAGCTGCTGCGCTCGAGCTAAGCGCCCTCGACCAGGCTCTCGAAGTCGGCCAGCGCTGCTCGGAGACGACCGAACAGCGGGCCCTCCTTCCCATCGGCGAGAATACCGACGACGGTGCGGTAGAACCAGAGCTGCTTCTCCGGCCCAGCACTGAAGTGCTCCCACACTTCGTCTCCGAGCCGACGGTGATCCTCGACGAGCTCGCGCAGGTTGTGCAGCTTGTCACACGCCGCGAGCAGTCGAACCGACGGCTCCGCCGTCCGCAGATGCTCGATGTAGCGATCCTTCCGAACCTGCCACGGCTCCTTATTCGCCCCATCACTCGTGTCGACGAGACTGTCGGAGAGCGCCACCACCAGTGACGCGACGTGCGCGCCGAACCGCTTCTCGATCTCGACGCGCGTCGGCTCCCCGCCCTGATCTTCCACGGCGTCATGCAGGACGGCAGCGATCGCTTCGTCCTCGTCGGCGCCCGCGTCGAGGGCAAGACTCGCGACGCCCAGGAGATGCGCGATGTACGGCGTCTCCTTCGCCTTTCGCGTCTGCCGAATGTGCAGGCGGGCCGCGTAGGCGAGCGCTTCCGCGAAAGGCTCTCCGAGTCGGGGGTTGTCGGTCGTATCGCTCACGAGAAGCGTTCCCTCAGCCAGCTGACGACGAGCTCCATCGCCGGCTTTCGGTGTCCTTCCAGGTAGTGCAGCGCGCCTTCGAGCTCGTGGTACGTCACGTCGTCGCTTCCGGCTCGGTCGCGCACCTCGCGGGCCTGCCAGGTGCGGATCTCGGTGTCGGCCGTCGGATGGATGAGTAGCACCGGGCAGGTGACCTTGGGCATCGTGTCGGCGAGCTTCGCCGACGACGACAGACTCGACCATGTCGACAGCCAACCGTAAGGCGTCATGACGCGCGCCAAGCCGAACCGCCCGAAGTAGTTCGCTTCGAACGGGTCGGGGAAGGCGAACAGAGAGCCGAGAGGCCGGTCGTCCGGGTCGATCGTCGGATCGAGGTACACCGGGTTCGCGAGCGTCCGGTAGATCGTGAGGTACGGCGTGTGCAGACCACGGCGCCGTGCCTCCCGCCACTCGTCGCTGCCTTTGGGCAGGTCGCGGCCACCGCGACGCGCGGCGTCGGCCGCGGCGATCGCGTCGCGCGCGATGGTGTCGATCCGCTCGATGCGGTCGCGCTGGGCCGCGCGATAGTTCTCGAGCCATCCGCGGTCGTACGTCGCCGGTTCCGGCCACGGCTTCCACCCGTTGCGCGGATCGTACATGTCGAGTTCGGGGACGACCGAGTGGGGATCGTCCTCATCGGCGACCGACGGATCGATCACCTGCCCCATGAACACGCCCTCGCCGGGGTGCGCGGCGACGCCTACCCACGCATCTCCGCAGCCGGTCTCTGCCTGAGCCAGCGCCATCAGCGAGCCGCCGCCGCTGTTGCCGAACAACACCACCTTCTCGGCGCCGCGCCGTCGCATCTCGGCCACGGCGGTCTCCACGTCGATCACGCACTTCTCGTGGAGGCAGTCCGCGTCGTTGTTCAGATACCGGGTCGAAAAACCCAGAACGGCAAACCCCGCCGCCGCGAGCAGAGGACAGGCGTAGTGCACGGTGAAGTCCCCGCGCGGGTGGGCCAGGAGGACAGCCGTCTTCGGCTGCTTCCCGGCCGGTGTCCACAACATCCCCCGGACGAGCATCCCGTCCGGCGTGAGGAGTCGGATCTCCTCCTGGACGAGATCGACATCCGGGGCATCCTCGGGCAAGGGCCAGTAGCTCATTCCCAGCGGCCGCCCGGTCTTCAGAAGCTCCGACATGGCACTACCTTAGGACTCGCGCCGGTGTGTGCGCCAGAGCCCGCGAACCGGCTAGCGCCGATGAGATCTTCGGGGTTAGATGGCGGGATGACCGAAACGCAGGACTCCCTTCGTGCAAGACGGCTTCTCGCGATCGGCGCTGCCGTGGGCCTGCTCCTCGCTGTCGCCGCCATCGTCCGTCCCGGACCTCGATTCGACGCCGACGTCCCGCCGGGAACCGCCGCGGTGATCGAGGGCGCGGTGATCGAAGAGGAAGCGTTCGAGCGGGCCGTCGGCCTCCTCGCCGCCGACAGCAAGAATCCAATCGGCGAAGCGGAGCGGACACACGTTCTGAACCGAATGATCGAAGAAGAGCTCCTCGTGCAGCGTGCGAGAGAACTCGGGGTCGACGAGCACGATCGCCGCGTCCGCTCACTGCTCGTGTCCTCCATGATCGACTCGATCGTCGCCGATGCGCAGCCGGAGGAACCTTCGATGAGCGACGTCGAGGAATTCTTCGCCGAGAATGGCGGATACTTCGCACGCACGGGGCGGCTGCACGTGCGACCGCTTCGCTTCGCCAAACGAGACGGAGAAGAAGACGCGGACGTCCGTGCGCGCGCCACCGCCGCCGCAGAACGACTCCAGGCCGGCGACGACTCCGCGCAGGTCGAGACCGAGCTCGCGGATGCGTGGGTGGTCCCGGTTCCCAACGGCCTGCTCCCGGCAACGAAACTCCGGGAGTACCTCGGCCCCACGCCGACCAAGCGTGCGCTGACGCTCGACGTAGGCGGCGTGAGCGAGCCCGTGAAGGGCGGGCGCAGCTGGTACGTGCTTCGGATGATCGATCGCGATCCGGCCCGGACGCCTCCACTCGACGAGGTCGAACCCCAAGTCCGGGCCGAGATGCTCCGCCGGGCCGGCGACAATGCGCTGCGTTCCTACCTCGACCAGCTCCGCGCCACCGCGGACGTGCGCATCAAACCGGGAGTCACGGCACTGCCGGAGGCGCCATGAGGATCCGCTCGCGGCCAGCACTCCGGATCGCCTCGGTCCTCCTCGCGATCGCCGTCCTGCTGCCGGCACTGGCCGACGCGCACACGAAGAGCGCGTCCTACTCCCGCTTCCGGATGACGGACGGCGGCGCGCAGGTGCGGGTCCGGCTCCCCTTGTTGGAACTGACCCGCTTCCCCCCGGAACACGACTGGCCGAGCTACCTCACACAGCACCTACGGCTGTTTGCCGGCGATGAGATCTGCGCGCCGTCGAACGCCACACGCGTGGAGGCCACGGCACCCGGGTGGGCCGTGTTTCGGTGGGAGGCCACCTGTCCGAGTGAGGACTCCCGGCGAATCGAGAGCACGATTCTGGCCGACGTTCTCTCCTCGCACCTACACTTCGCGCGCGTGAGTGACCCGGAGGCCGGCGTCCTCGAGCGCGTGCTCGTGCCGGCCGCACCGACCTGGTCGCTCGCCCCCGGCGAGGAGGAATCCGTCGGCACGTCGTTCTCCGGCTACGTCGTTGTGGGAATCGAACACATCCTCGCCGGCTGGGATCACCTCGCGTTCGTCGCGGCGCTCCTCATTCTCTCGACATCTTTCCGCGAGGTCGCGACTCTCGTCACCTCGTTCACCATTGCCCACAGCATCACGCTCGCTCTGGCTGTGCTCGGCGTCGTGCGGCCGGAAGCCGCCGCCGTCGAGATCCTGATCGGCTTCTCTATCGCACTCGTCGCCGCCGAGAACGGCTGGCTGCTCGGCGGGAAGACACGTTCGATCCCGTACGCGGTAACCGGCGGCCTCCTGATCGCCGCCGTCCTCGCCATCGCGGGAAGCGGCGTGCTCTCGGCGCTCGCGTGGACCGGGCTAGCCGTGTTCTCCGCCTGCCATTTCGGCCTCCTTCAGACCTCCGCCGGCTCGGGCGGCCTGTTGCGGGCAATCGTCGCGTTCGCGTTCGGGCTCGTTCACGGGTTCGGGTTCGCCGGGATCTTGATGGAGATCGAGTTGCCGACGAGCCGTTTGGTTCCCGCCCTTCTTGGCTTCAACGTTGGCGTCGAGCTCGGACAGCTCGCAGTCGTGGTGCTCCTCTGGCCGGCGCTACGAGCGCTCGCTCGGCTCGGGGACGGCCGTTGGTACATCCGCGTCGCAGAGACCGGATCGGCGGCCATCCTCGGTCTCGGTTTGTACTGGGTCGTGATACGCAACTGGGGGTGAAGTCCATGCAGGTCCACCTCGTCGACGGAACGTACGAGCTCTTCCGACACTTCTTCGCCCTGCCCTCCCATCTCGATGCCGACGGAAACGAGATGGCCGCGGCCCGCGGTGTGGTGGGCTCGGTCGTCATGATGCTCGAGAACGGCGCTACCCACCTCGGCGTGGCGACCGATCACGTCGTGGAATCGTTCCGGAATGACATGTGGGAGGGCTACAAGACCGGCGAAGGCATGGAGCCCACGCTCCTGGAGCAGTTCCATCCGCTCGAGAATCTCCTGGGCGCCCTCGGCATCGCCGTGTGGCCGATGGTGGAGTTCGAAGCGGACGACGGACTCGCGTCGGCCGCGGCGGTCGCGAGCGCCGATTCCCGCGTGAAGAAGGTCTTCATCTGCACGCCCGACAAGGATCTCGCGCAGTGCGTCGAAGGAAGCCGGGTCGTTCTGATGGATCGCCGCAAGAACGTCATCAGTGACACGAAGGGCGTCGTCGAGAAGTTCGGCGTCCCCCCCGAATCGATCACGGACTACCTGGCTCTAGTCGGCGATACCGCCGACGGCTTTCCCGGCCTTCCCGGATGGGGCGCCAAATCGGCGGCCACCGTGCTGGCCCGCTACGGACATCTCGAAAACATCCCCGACGACGTCGAGACGTGGAAGGTCAAGCCCCGCAGCGCAGCGCGCCTCGCAGACGCGTTGGCCGAGGGGCGTGAAGACGCCATGTTGTTTAAGCAGCTCGCGACGCTTCGGACGGACGCGCCGGTCGGACGATCGGTGGACGACTGGCACTGGCAGGGTCCGAGCGAGCACTTCGCACCGATGTGCGAAAAGCTTGGCGCGATGAATCTCCTGAAACGCGCCGAGAGGATCGCGGCGAAGCAGGCGTAACGAGAACGACACGAAAGTGCCGTGAAGGCGCTCCGGATCGTGAGCATCGGAGACGTTCTCCTCCTCTGGGCCGCCTATGCCATGCTGCGGGAGTTCGTCCCAGAGGTCCGCCGCCGGCGCGAGACTCCACGAATCTGAACTAGCTACACTGCATCGATCTGGTGCATGGCAAGCGCAGGTCGACGTCACTCGTCGAGACCTTACAGTCGTTGCACAGGCGAACCGGTTCGCGGTACCGGCCGTCATGCTCCAGCACGCGATCCTCACGCTGCTGCAGGACGGCGCCGACCACGGCTACCGCCTGAAACAACGCCTTGACGGTCTGCTCGGACCGGTGTGGTGCGTAAACGTCGGGCAGGTCTATCAGGTGCTCGACCGACTGCGCCGTCAGCGATGGGTCGAGGAGCTTCCTCCGGAGACGAACCAACGGGGCGGCCACGAGCGCTGGCCCGTTGCGATCACAGCGGAAGGCGAGGCCGAGCTCGCACGATGGCGAAGCGCAGAGGTTAGACCGACGAGGCCCCCCGGGCCCGCACGCAACCAAATCCTGGGGAGGCTCGCCGTCGGCGGGCGGGCCTGCCTGGAGGAGATCCTCGAGGGGGTCCTCGTCGAGCGCGCCGTCTACGCCCGCGAGCTCGATCTGGTCGCCGACCTCACTCGCGAATTCGAGGACGCGGACACGACCGTCGAGTCCGCGAAGTTTCTCGCTCTCGAGGCCTCGCGTCTGTCGATCCGCGCGCACATCGAATGGCTCGAGCTGTGCGCCGCACACCTCAACGCGGACGCGTACGATGCCCAAGCGCGAACAGGTCGTCCACGACGCCGTGCATCTCTGGAGAGAAGCGGTCCGGGTGGGTAGCCCCGGACCGGGGGGTACACCCCCGTGCCCGAGGTAAGTCGGGCCCACACTTGCTCGGAATCGGTCGCGCCGTCCGGATCGAGCGCGATGAGCTCTCGGCGGTAGAGGACATTCAAATCGGGAACGTCCCGCTCGACCCGTAGGGAGCGCGCGAGCACGCGTCTGACGGGAACGGCCACGGGGAACACCTCGGCAGGCGCTGCGATTCTCCCAAGCCCAGGGCGTCAGAGTTCGAGCTGTGCGCCCAACTCGACGACGCGGTTCGGCGGGATACCGAAGTACGCCGTCGCGGACGGCGCGTTGCGCGACAGCACCGCGAACAAGTGCTTCCGCCAGGTGGCCATCGGAGACGTCCCGGTCGCGAGAAGCGTCTCACGCCCGAGAAAGAACGTGGTCTGGTCGACATCGAGCTTCAGACCATGCTCCGCGCACAGCGCGACCACCAGATCGATCTTCGGGGCCTCCATAAATCCGAACCGAGCTTGGACGCGATAGAAGCCATGTTCGGATTCGTCGACCTCGACCCGGTCCTCGTTCGGAACCTCGGGCCGGATCGCCGAGACGAACGACATGAGGACGACACGCTCGTGGAGCACCTTGTTGTGCTTGAAGTGATGCAGCAGGACGCTCGGCACGCCGTCGAGCGCGGAGGTCATGACGACCGCCGTACCCGGCACGCGGTGGCACTGCGTCGCCTCGACGTCCCGCAAGAAGAGGTCCAGAGGGAGGCGGGTCCCTTGGAGGATCTGCCCCACCTCAGCGCGACCACGCTTCCACGTCGTCAGTGCCGTGAAAAGGACCGCGCCGACCGCCAGCGGGAACCAACCGCCTTCGAAGAAT
Source organism: Candidatus Binatia bacterium (assembly GCA_029243485.1). Lineage (NCBI taxonomy): Bacteria > Candidatus Binatota > Binatia (SeqCode) > Binatia bacterium. The sequence goes on from JAQWRY010000052.1 coordinate 237,525, forward strand.
TTCACGAGGTTCGCGCCGAGGAACGTAAGATCGAAGAGCAAGAAGACCGCGATGGCGCTACCCGCACGAACACGTGACCAGCCCCAGCGCTCTCGCGCGACGGCGTAGAACAGCAAGGTCGTGGTGGTCATCGTGCCCATGACCGCCATGCCATACGCGTCGGCCAACTCGCTCGACTCCTGGAAGCCCAGAACAAGAAGGATGCAGAACACCATCAACGTGCGGTTCACGGCCGGGATGTAGATCTGTCCGTGTGCCGTCTTCGAGGTGTGGATGATCGTGAAGCGCGGCGAGTAGCCCAACTGGACGGCCGCCTGGGTGAGCGAGAACGATCCCGAGATCAACGCCTGCGAGGCAATGATCGTCGCGACGGTCGCGAGCGCCACGAGGGGATAGAGTCCCCACTCCGGGGCGAGTTCGAAGAACGGATTCCGCACCGCAGCGCCGTGCTCGAGAAGAAGCACGCCCTGCCCGAAGTAGTTCAGCAGCAAACCGGGAAGGACCACGGTGTACCACGCGAGTCGGATCGGCCGCGGGCCGAAGTGGCCCATGTCAGCGTACAGGGCTTCGCCGCCGGTGATGACCAACACCACCGAGCCGAGCACGAGGAAGCCGACTTCGCCGGAGTTCGCGAGAAACGAAATCGCCCAGCTCGGATCGAGTGCGGCCAGGACGGAAACGTGGTCGGCGTGTTGGGCGAAGATCTGCGTTGCGCCGAGCACGCCGATCGTACCGAACCAGATCAACATCATCGGCCCGAAGACGGCGCCGATGCCCGCAGTCCCGCGGTACTGGACCGTGAACAGGCCGATCAGGATCCCGATCGTGATCGGGATGATGAACGGATCGAACGCATCCGTCGCGACGGAGAGGCCCTCCACCGCGGAGAGGACCGAGATCGCTGGCGTAATCACGCCTTCGCCGTAGAGCAGCGAGGCCGCGAATAGCCCCAGCAGCAACAGGACGTAGCGCGGAAGCGGCCCACTGCGATCGGTTCGGCTGGCCTGCGTCAGGGACAGGAGCGCGAGGATCCCGCCTTCGCCGTGGTTGTCCGCGCGCATGACGAACGTGAGGTATTTGACGCTGATCACCATCACGAGCGACCAGAAGATCAGCGACAAGATGCCGAGCACGTTGGGCGCGGTGATCGCCAGGTCGTGCTCGCCGAGAAAACACTCGCGCAGCGCGTAGAGCGGCGAGGTGCCGATGTCACCGTAGACGACACCCAGAGCCCCGAGCGCGAGCCAAGGCAGCGGGCCCTGGACCTCCTGGTCGGCCTGGTCGGACCCCTCGGAGGTTTTGCCCCACGCTTCGGCGCCCCCCTGCGTCATGGCGCGGTCTCACCCAACGGCCCAGCCGCGGGCTCGATGCGCCCCAGGCCCTCGAGCGTCGACAGAAGCTCCGACACCTCGCCGAGCAATTCGTCTCCCTGCGTCACCGACACGGTGAGGGTCCCGTCCGCCTGCAGCGTCCGCCCACTGCCACCGAGCGTGACGAAGTCCACGAGGCTCTCCGCCGGGATCTGCGAACTCTCGTGGAAGCGGACACCGATCCGCGCACCGCGGACTCTGGCCTCGAGGATACCGAGCATCTTCATTCGGCGGCGAAGCTCCATCACATCCAGAAGCGTGTCGACGATCGACGGGATCGGTCCATAGCGGTCTCGAAGCTCCTCCGCGAGGAGGACTCGGTCCTCCGCCCGCCGAAGCGCAGCCAGCCGTTTATACCACACGAGCCGCTGATTCACGTCGTTCACGTACGAATCGGGGATGTAGACCGGGATCCCCAGATGCACCTCCGGCTCGATGTCCGTCTCGATGGGCTCGCCCCGGAGCTCGTGGACCGCCTCCTCCATCATCCGGGTGTAGAGCTCGAAGCCTACGGCTGTGACATGCCCGCTCTGCTTCTTCCCGAGGAGATTTCCGGCGCCGCGAATCTCCAGGTCGTGCGCGGCGATCTTGAAGCCGCCGCCCAAATCGTCGAGCTCCTGGAGGACCTGCAACCGGAGGCGAGCATCCTTGCTGAGGATCTGCTCTCCGGGGATCAGCAGATAAGCGTAGGCACGCGCGGGAGACCGGCCGACTCGACCGCGAAGCTGATAGAGCTGGGCCAACCCGAACATGTCGGCGCGATTGATCAGGATCGTATTCGCGTTCGGGATGTCGAGGCCGGACTCGACGATCGCAGTGCAGCACAGGACGTCGAACTCGTGTTCGAGGAAGCCCATCATGACCTTCTCGAGCTGATGCTCCCGCATCTGGCCGTGACCGACGACGATCTTCGCCTCGGGCACGAGCGCCCGCAGCTTCTCCGCCGTCCGCTCGATCGACTGCACGCGATTGTGCACGAAGAACGCCTGCCCGCCGCGGCGTAACTCGCGCAGGAGAGCCTCGCGGATGACGGCATCCTCGCTGCGCGTCACGTACGTACGGATTGCCTGGCGATCGAGAGGCGGCGTCTCGATGACCGAAAGGTCGCGGATGCCGGTAAGCGACAGCTCGAGCGTTCGCGGGATCGGTGTGGCCGAAAGCGTCAGGACGTCGACGAGTTTACGGATCTGCTTCACGCGCTCTTTGTCGCGCACCCCGAAGCGGTGCTCTTCGTCGACGACCAGCAGCCCGAGCCGCGCGAACTCCACGTCCGCCTGAAGGAGACGATGCGTGCCGACCACGATGTCGACACTGCCGGCCTTCAGACCCGCTAAGACGCCGAGATTCTCCTTGCGCGTCCGAAAGCTCGAGACCATCTCGATGTTCACCGGGTAACCCGCGAAGCGTTTCCGGATCGACTCGGTGTGCTGCTGCGCCAACACGGTCGTCGGAACGAGTATTGCGACCTGCTTCCCTTCCATGGCCACGACAAACGCGGCCCGCATCGCGACTTCGGTCTTCCCGTACCCCACGTCGCCGCACACCAGGCGATCCATGGGGCGCCCTTTGCCGAGATCCGCCAACACCTCGCGAATCGCGCGCCCCTGGTCGGGCGTCTCGTCGAACGGGAAGCGCGCCTCGAACTCCTGGTAGTACGGATCGTCCGACGAGAAGGCGTGGCTCTCATTCCGCTGGCGAACGGCGTAGAGATTGAGGAGTTCGTGGGCCATCGCCAGGATGGACTCTTTGGTCTTCTGTTTGACCTTCTCCCACGTGTTGCCGCCGAGCTTGTCGAGATCGGGATCCTTGCCGTCCCCGCCGACGTACTTCTGCACGAGGTTCACCCGATCGACTGGAAGATAGAGGCGATCGCCGCCGTGGTACTCGAGCAGCAGGAAGTCGCCCTCCTCCCCCGCCACGGTGAGATGGGTGAGGCCGTGGTAGCGACCGATGCCGTGGTCGAGGTGGACCACGCAGTCCTCCGGCTTCAGCTGCTCCAGGCTGCGCATCACCTCGTCGAGGGTGAGCGCGACCGCCTTCCGCCGCCGCGACCTGCGATGCTCGCCGAACAGGTTCAGCTCGGCCACGCAGACGAGACGATCTTCGGGGAGCCAGACCGAGCCGGAGAGCTCCCCTTCCACGATGAACGCCGCGGGCTCGTCCTGCTCGAGAACCGCGGTCGGCAAGTCGTCGCCGACGACGGGTACCATCAGCTCCTGCGATTCGAGGACGTTGCGAAGCCGCTCGGCCTGCGATGCGGAGCCCACGACGAGCGCAACGCGATCGCCGGCATCCACCCAGCCGCGAATCTTGTCCGCCACCGCGGCGAACTGGCTCTTCTCGCGCAGCAGCCGCGTGTCACGGACTTCGAACGGAAGGCGGACGGCGACACCCTCAGTCCCGTCGGTCCCGTCGGGCACCCCAAGCGAATCGAGCTCGACGCACGGCCATGCGGCGACGAGTTCCGCGAGTTCGTCTCCGGGCAGGAACAGAGCTTCGGGGGGTGGATAGAGCCGGCGCTCCTCATCGGCGAGCCGGGCGTGTTCGAGGACGCTCTCCCAGGCTTCGTCCCTCGCGTGCACGAGTGCGAGTTCCTCGTCGCGCACGAGAACCGTGTCCGCCGGCAGATACTCGAACATCGGCACCAGCGGCGCGAGATACGGCGCGAGTGCCTCGTAACCGGGAAAGGCGGTGCCCTCGGCCAGCGCGTCGAGCAGCGCGAGTCGCTCCCGACGCGGCATCTCGAGTTCACGCGCCCGCTCCTCGATGATGCGAAGACGGGCGGGATCCTGCCGCGCCGCAAGGGGGACTTCCGCGGCCGGCAGGATGAGCGCGTCCTCACACGCCTCGACCCGCCGCTGGGACCGCGCGTCGAACGTCCGAATCGAGTCCAGAGTATCGCCGATCAACTCGAGGCGGTGCGGATCGGGCTGCCCGGTGACAAAGACGTCGACGAGTCCACCCCGCACGGCGAACTCCCCACGATCCTCGACGAGGGGGCGACGGCGATAACCCCAATCGGCGAGCCGCCCCGCGAGGTCCGCGAGGTCGACCTCCTCGCCTTCCACGAGGTACGTGACCGCACGATCGAGCGCGGCGGGTGGCATCACCCTCTGGAGCACCGCCTCGGGCGTCGTCACGATGACCGGGTTGCGCGACCGGCGGAGGTGATAGAGCCCCTCGATTCTCTGCGCGATGGTCTCGGGGCTCGGTGACATCGGCGCGAAGGCCGCGGTGTCCCACGCCGGGAAGACGTGCACCCGCTTGCGCAGCAGGTCCGCGTCGTTCGCCTCTCCCAGGAAGAACCGGAGATCCTGCGCGAGCAATTCGGCCTCTCCCACGTTCGCCGCGAACACCAGAAGGGGCCGGGACAGGAAGCGCGCTAGCTGCGCCACCAGGGCGGCGCGGGCCGGACCGCGGGCACCGGCGACCTTCACGCGCCTCTCGTCCGGGAGCCGAGCGGCGACGCGGGCGACCGCACCCTCGATCGAGCGCCTGCCGATCATGTCCGAAGGGTCCGTCATCCGCTTGTCGCTGTAGCATCGCCGCTGATAATGCTCTTTTCCAGTGGCACCACGCGCCGAAACCCGGGATCTGCTCGCCGAGCGGATTCGCCGATTGGAGAAACGCATCGGAGAACTCGGTGATCGCATCGGGACGACCGGCGACCACCTCGAGCGCGCCACCGACCAGCTCGAAGCGCTGGTCGGCCTCGTCGGGCGCCTGGGTCGTGTCGTCGACGCGCAGGGGGACAGCCTCCAGGGCGAGGAAGATCAGCTCGAGCGCAAGGTCGGCATGATGGAAGGCCGCGTCCTCGACCTCGCGCAGGGGCTCCACTCGATCGCGTCCCGACTCGACGAGTTGGGCGCGGAACTCGACGGGGCCCAACGCCGCAAGAAGGCGGTGCGCAAGGTCGCCAAGACGACCAGCCGCGCGAAAACCCGAGCGAAGAAGAAGGTCCGCCCGAAGAAGGCCTGAAGCGCTGCCCCCGGTCGCTCACGACCGCACTACTCGATGAGGCCGAACACCGGAAGCTCGATCGTCGACTGCCGCGCGCTACTCGTCTCGAGGATGACGGTGTCATCGAAGGGTCCTCGGCGACGCTGGGGGTTCAGGGAGAGGATTAGCCGGATCCCCGCCCCGGAGGCAGACCCCTGCTCCACCCGAAGTCGAAAGCGCCGGCTGTCCTTGCGAATCTTCTCGATTGCCACACCAGGTGCCGTCGCGATGTCGACCTCGATCTGCCGCGAAGCTCCGCGCGGCACGCGGCCGAAGAACACCCGGTCGGGTGAGACGTTCACATCCACGCGGACGGTCCCGCGCAGCGTGAGCACGAGCTCGGGGCGTTCGGGATCGTTGGTCTCGATCGTCACCGTGCGCGCGCGCTTCCCGCCGGCACCCTTCGTGGCAAAGGCGACTTCGACCCAGCCCGCGTCGCCGGCCGCGACCGTGCCGCCCGGACTGACCGCGGAGGTACACGCGCATTCCTTGCGACCGGGAACGAGCGTGAGCGGCTTCCGGCCGCCGTTGCGAACCGGAAAGACGTGGCGGACCTCCTCGCCGATGGGCACGCTGCCGAAGTCGTAAACGGTCGACGTGAGCTCGGCGCGCGGCTCCGCGACGAGGGCCACGATGGGCGAGCGAGCCACGCACCCCGACGCCAACACGACCGCCAGCAACCACCGCATCCCCCCCGACTACGCGCTACCCGCCGTAAGTTGCAACTTGGCGCGATCTTGCAACCGACGCCCGCGCAGAGCATCCTCTCGCTGATGTTGGACGGTTCGATACGTTTGGGAGGAGCCCGGCATGCCGCGGCTCGGATTCGGTGGTCGATCGGGCTGGTCCTAGTCGGTCTGGCCGCGGCCGGCTGTGCCGCGACGACGAGCAAACCCGCCGGGGATGAGAACACCCGCTGCGTGGTTTCGATCGAGCCAATGATGAAAATGGTCACCTTCGCCCCGGCGAGCGGCCTGGACGGCGGCGTGACGTCGCTCTTCTTCAAGGAAATGCCGGCGGTCGCGCCCGGAGACCTGATCCGACTCGACAATAGCGCCGGACAGGGCGGTCCCTCGCTCGAGAAGCTCGAAGCGAGGTCCGAATCGTGCGCAGATGTCGCCCAAACAGCCGCCGATCACCACAAAGGCCACTGACGAAATAACTTTCTGATTCCCGGTATTTCCGGCGGGATCAGAGGGAAATCCATCCCACACTGTGGGCGACTTTTCCGGTTTCGCCTTTTCTTCCCCCTCGGCCCCTCCAGCGGAGTTGACGCACCAACCCTTGCGCGACCGCCCTCCAGACGGCAAAAAGTCTGCCAGCAATTGGAGGAAGCACTTGAGAGAATCCGGGAGAACCTCGGGGGGCTCTTCGAAGCCGAGCGGACACAAGGCCGGCAACAAGACGAAGGTCTCGAGCAAGAAGGCCGTGAAGACCGCCAAGAAGCCCGCCGCTAAAGCGAAAAAGGCGAGCACTGGAAAAAAGGCCACCCCCTCCACGACGCAGGGCGTCAAGAAAGCTCCCGTGGCCAAGAAGAAAACGACCGCCAAGACACCGGCAGCGAAGGCTGCGGCCGCCAAGAAGGTTGCCGCCAAGAAGGCCGCCCTCGCTCGTCGCGGAGGCGCCGGGCGCGCCCTCAAAGGTGGTCCCAAAACCACGGCCCCCGTCATCCGACGCGGCGACGGATCGTTCCGGCTCCCCGAAGACGTTCGGCCCGAAGCGTATCACATCCACGTCGTGCCCGATCTCAACCGCGGCATCTTTCGCGGTGAGGAGATCATCGAGATTACCCTCGATCGCAGCCGGTCCGTCATCCAGGTCCATGCCGCCGACCTCGAACTCGACCGAGCCGAGATCACCCCGCGCGGGGAAGGCCAGACCAAGACCGCCGGCGCCCCGCGCAAACCGAGCTACGCAGCCTCGCACAGCCCGGTCGAGGCCACCGAGTTCACCGCGCACCCGTCGCGCGAGACCGTCGAGATCCGCTTTCCGCGCTCACTCCAGCCTGGCCGCTACACCCTGAGCATCGCCTACCACGGCGCCCTGCAGAAACGACTTCGCGGGCTCTACGCCGCACAGAGCGGCAATCGCCGCTACGCCTTCACGCAGTTCGAAGCCGCCGACGCCCGGCGCTGCTTCCCGTGCTTCGACGAGCCGGCGATGAAGGCTCGCTTCACGTTCTCAGTGACGGTCCGCTCCGGATTGACCGTGGTCTCGAACAACCCCGTCCGACGCTCCGATCACAACACGAACGGGACGACGACCTGGCACTTCACTCAGACGCCGCCTCTCTCAACGTATCTGTGCGCGCTCGCCGTCGGCGAGCTCGAGAGCGAAGAGCAGCGGCATCTCGGCACCGTGCCTGTTCGAGTGTGGCACGTACCGGGCAAGGCCAACATGGCCACCTTCGCGCTCGAGACGGCCATCGCGTCGCTGCAGCGGCTCGAGCGCTACTTCAACATCCCGTACCCGTACGAAAAGCTCGACCTCGTAGCCGTCCCGGACTTCGAGGCGGGCGCCATGGAGAACGCCGGCGCGGTGTTCTTCCGCGAAACCTTGCTCCTCGTCGATCCGCACACCATCACCGTCGCCGAACAGAAACGCGTCGCCGAGGTGATCGCCCACGAGCTGGCCCACATGTGGTTCGGCAACCTGGTCACCATGCAGTGGTGGGACGATCTCTGGCTGAACGAGGCGTTCGCCACTTGGATGGCGTTCAAGATCATCGACGACTGGAAGCCCGAGTGGCGGATGTGGAACAACTTCGAGCCGCATCGGTCCGCCGCACTCGGCATGGACGCGCTCGCAAACACCCACCCGATCTACGCGGAAGTCGCGAACGCCGCGCAGGCGACCGAAAACTTCGACGCGATCACCTACGAAAAAGGTGCGTCCGTCGTGCGGATGCTCGAGAGCTACCTCGGCGAAGCGAGGTTCCGCAAAGGCGTGCGGCAGTACATCGCCAAGAACGCCGAATCGAACGCCGTCGCCGCGGATCTGTGGAAAGCACTCGAGAAGGCCTCGAACCAACCCGTCGAGAAGATCGCGGGCGCCTGGATCAAGCAGCCCGGCTTCCCGATCGTCACGTTCGCGCGGGACGAGGAGAAGACCACGCCCGAGCTCGCCGTGCGCCAGGAACGGTTCAAGGCGAGCCCGACCACGAAGGTGCCCGCCGGCGGCGCAACCAGCTGGCCGCTCCCGCTCGTGGTGAAAGTGCCGAAGCCGACGCGTGGCACCCGCATGGAGCGCGCCCTTGTCCAGAAGGCCCGCGACCGGATCACCGTCAAGGGAGACGCCGCGCCGGCGTGGTACTACGGCAACGCGGCGGAAGGCGGCTTCTACCGCCCCCTCCACGACGACGAGTGTCTCGCCAGCCTGACCGAGAACTTCCAGTCCCACCTCGAGCCCGTCGAGCGCATGGGCCTCGCAGGACATCAGTGGGCGATCGTTCGCGCCGGACGTGCGCCGCTTTCGAGCTTCCTCGCCCTCGTCGACGCGTGTCGCCACGAGGGAGAGTACGAAGTTCTCGACACTCTCGTGGGTCCGCTCTCGTTCCTCGACGACCAGGTCGTCGACGCGGCGGGCCCGGACAGCCGCGAGCAGCTTCACGCCTGGCTCGAGAGCGTCTTCGGACCGGCCCGAGCCGAACTCGGGTGGGACGCCGAACCCGACGAAGCACAAGCGCGCGCTCTGAGGCGTGCCTCGCTCTTCCGGCTCGTCGGCGTGCTCGCCGAAAACCGGGAAATCGCCGCCGAGGCGTCGACCCGGCTCGACGCCTACCTCGACGACGCCACCACGCTCGACCCCAACCTCGCGGACTCGTTCGTCAGCATCGCAGCCCGCGAAGGCGACTACGAACGATTCACCCGCATGCGCGGCGCGGTCGAGAACACCCGCACTCCGCAGGAACGGCGCCGCCTACAGCAGGCCTTGGGCGACTTCCGCCAGACCCGCTCGATGGAACAGGGCCTGGGAATCACGCTCACGCCGGAAGTGCCGACGCAGGACGTCGGGTTTCTCCTCATCCGTTACCTGTCGAATCGCATCGCCCGTCCGCTCGCCTGGGCGTTCATCCAGAAGCACTGGGAAGCACTCGGCGGACGCCTACCGCCCATGATGGCTTCACGGCTCATCGAGGCTACGGCCCTCCTCCAGTCGAAGGATCACCGCAAGGAAGTCGGCGCGTTCTTCAAGGAGCACCCCGTCGAGACCGCGGCGCGCGCACTCAAGCTCGCGCTCGAGCGGTTCGATGTGAACGAAGAATTCCGCAAGCGCGCGGCCGAAGAGCTGAAGGATTGGCTCGACCAAAAGGCCCCGCCTTCCGACGACAACGGACGCTGAGCGACCCGAGTCAGGGCAGGCGCGCTTTCCACGTGTAGCGCGCGGCCGCACCCGGGGAATTCCGGCGAAGCGTCAGGCGCACTTCCCCCCCGGGGGAGACCGCGGCCGAGGCGGTATCCGTGATCGCGACCTGGAGGCACCCGCCGTCCTGCAGTTCGACCATGGCCGCGCCCGTTGAAGGGTCGACGGACGTGACGTGTCCGCACTTCCGCAGCTTCGCCGGCTCGAGTCCGTCTTTCGTTCCGCACGCCGAGCACTCAGCGGCTTGCGGGAACTGCACCGCATGGCACGCCGCGCACCGCGTGCCGTACAGCCGCGTGGTCTGTTGAAGCGACCGCTCGTCGGCAGGCTCGGCCCGGAAGGACTCGTCCCACACGAGCGGTCCGACCGACGCGTCGGTCGGCGACGATGGCGGCAACTGCCGGTCGAGGATCGCGCGTACCGCTGGGCGGCCGGCGCCGGCGCCGGCCATGGCCTCGAACAAAACGGCCTCCGCCCCCTCCCCGTTCGACGCGACCACGATTCGATCACCCTGCTCCGCCCGCTCGAGGGCAACGGCTAGCTGGAACAGCGCCTCGGGCGAACCGAGGGCACCGACCTCCGCAACGTGTGAAGAGACGAGGTGCGCGTTCGGGTCGATGCCCACCATCTCGGCCAACCGGACCGCACCTTCCTCTTCGGATCCTCCGAGCGCCAGTGCGGAGAGCTGGTCGGCGCCGACGCCGTACTCGTTGATGACACGCTCGACGACCTCCGCGAGGTCCCGCAACGACCGCGCAGCTTCGTCCTCGACCCGCTCCGCGGCTCCCTGGAACGTCACGTCTTCGGCGACTGCGGCCGTCGCGAGGAACCCGCAGAGGCTCGCCTTCGAATCGACGACGGCCGCGACCGCCCCGTCTCCGTGCCCACCCAGGCGGCAATCCGCCGCCACGACCAGAACCTTGCGGACCCCACCGTCGACCGCTCGAACGGCGCTGATCAGCGCGGAGAGGCCGGCACGCGGCGAGCCTCCGAAGTCCGCCGTCACGATGTCGCGAGGCAGATCGCACGCGGTCGCAATGGCACTCGCAAGCTGAGCCTCACGATATGGAGATGTAACCGAAGCGAAGAACAGGCCGCCGAAAGTGAGAGGCTCGACCTCTTCCAGACACCGATGAGCCGCCTCGACGGCCATCGTGAATGCATCCTCGTCACCGTTCGCGGCGGCGACGGCCCTGTCGTCGCGCGCGATCTGGTGGCGCGGCAGGTACAGCCCAATCGAACTCAGCCCACTCATCGGGCTTGGCTATAACAGGCTACCCGAGAGACAGCTTGATCCCGGTCCCGATGAGGATCAGTGCGAGCAGGATGCGCAGAGGGCTTGCAGGGACGTACTGCGAAAGTCGGCTCCCGACCCAGACACCCGGAACGGAGCCGATGAGAAGCGCGAATACGATCGCCCAGTCCGTGTGCCCCTGCGACCAATGCGCGAGGCCGGCCGCGCCGAGCAGGATTGTCGCGTGCACGATGTCCGTACCGATCAGCACGAGGATCGGGAGCTCCGACACGAGAAGCAGGATCGCCATCAGCATGGAACCGGATCCGACAGACGTGAGGCCGACGCCGAGACCGATCAATCCGCCACCGACGACGAGAATCGGTTCCTTGAACCTCTTCTGCACATGCCGGTTCCGAATGAGCCGAGAATCGCGGAGCTGCCCGTTGAAGAGCCCGTGCTCGAGAATGCTCACCACTCCGACGATCAGCAACATCACGCCCAGGACACGCGCGATCAGATCATCGATATTGATGCCCTGCGTGGTCAGCCACGGCATCAACACCATGACGCCGAACAACGACATCGGAACGGAACCGACGATCAACCACCGAACGTACGGGAAGTTGACCTGGCCGCGGCGGATGTACGAGTACGAGCCGAAGATCTTCGTGATGGTCGCGTAGGCGAGATCCGTACCCACCGCGTGGGTGGGCTTGATGTCGAAGAGCAGAATCAGGAGTGGCGTCATGATGGCGCCACCGCCGACTCCGGTGAGCCCCACGAGAACACCGACGACGAATCCGCTCAGGCTCAGGCCAGGATCGAACACAGCGGGGCACAGTAACCAACCCGCGATGTTGAAGCCAGAAAACGCCGCATCACTCTCCCCACCCCACGAGACAGCCTTTTGCGTGCTCGCTCCGGGCGGGGATTCGCGAACCCCGGCCGCTCACGGCCCCAAGGTCGGGCTGGGGGGAACACCCACTGGACACAGGTTGTCCTGTCGGCGAGGATGACCGTTTCCCAGAGCGGCACTGGCGAGACCCCATGCACACTCCAAGCCGAGCGCGCCCCGAGGACGGACGCGCTGTGTCCCCCGGGCGACACCCGAATGCCGACCGGCGACAGGGCCTCATGCATACGCTATCGAGGCGTGCCTCAAAGACGCGGCATCGTGCATTTCTGCAAGAAAATGAGCTGCCTAAAGCCCAGCATTCTCCATCGAACGACGGCATCACCGTTGCATGGCTAAAGGATCGACGTACCCCGCCCCCTCCTCCCGGCTGTTCCCTGCACCCTCCTCTCCTGAGTCGAATCGTACACCCCCCAAGGAGACTCCCTTTGAAGCTTCGCAGGAATATGAACCCGCGGCCGGTTGCCGCTCGAGCGATCAGCGCCTCGCAACAGCCCTCCTGGCTGCTCCACGCAGGAATCCTTCTGGCCGCCATGGTGGTCTGGCTGGCGTTCGCCGGGCCCGCACGAGGTGAGGGAACCACCGAGAGGGGCGCCCCCACGATGCGGCGCGTCGACATCGTCCTGAAGGCCGCCGGCTTCCCGGCAGCAGACCGTGCCGCCAGCGAGGACCGCATCCAAGCGATCGCCGAGGCTCGCAGCTCCGATCTCCCGCTGTTCCGCTCCTTCGACCCGCGCGACACCCTCAGCGAGACCCTCGCCATCCTAGCCGATCACGGGGTCGACCTCGGCCCCACCGCTGTCATCAACTTCGACACGCTCGAAGCCTGGATGCCGGTGGACGCAAAGAAGGACCTCGCGAAGCTTCCGTTCATCCGTTGGATCCGTGAGCCGGTGGCTCCGGTCTCGGCCGGAGTCTGGGACAGTGAAGGCATCGAGCTCACACTGGCGGACCTCGCACACGCAGCCGGCGAGACCGGCACGGGCATCAGCGTGGCTATCATCGACAAGGACTACGAAGTCCTCACCGATACGATCGGCGACATCGACGACGAGCTGAAATCGATCGCCATCAGCGACATGTTCCGTCAGGTCGGCTCGAACAACACCTTCCAGAACGCCGACCTCAACACGCACGACGACCGCGAACACGGCACGGCGTCAGCAGAGGTCATATATGAGATGGCACCGGGCGCCACGATCAAGCTCTACGGCGTGGAGAGCATTGACGGCATCGAGTACTCGATCCGTCACGCGGCGGACCAGGGCTTCGACGTGATTCACATTCCGCTCACGCACATCGAGACGATGAGCGACCCGACGAGCAACCTCGCCGGTGGAACCAACCGCTTCACCGACGACATCGAGTACGCCGTCGGGCTCGGAAGCGTCGTCGTCGTCGCTGCGGGGAACGAAGCGAAGCGACATCTCCAGGAACAGTTCGTACCGTGCCTCGAGTGCGACAACGCGCACGAGAACTACATCTGCAACGACGCCAGCGACAACAGCAAGTTCCACAAGTTCGAGGACATCATCGAGATGGCCCTGAACCCGATTCTGTTCGACGACGATCACTACGACGACGAGAAGATTACCCTCAAGTGCTGGAGCGCCGTCGAGGACGGCTTCCCGGACGCTACGGACTTCAAGATGCGCCTCCACGAATACGACGATGGCTCGGAGAACGACGAGCCGATCTGCCCCGGCGACGACGGTGCAACGAACGTCGCCTCCACGCGCCGAGTCCTCGGAGGGTTCTTCGAGAAGCCCATCGAAATCTTCGACGGTGAATTCGACGAGCACTATTACTACCTGTCGGTGGAGGACACCCGCAAGGGCGCGCAGACTGCGTGGCCCGAGTTCCGGATCGCCTGCGGCACCGGCGTCGACGAATTCACCTTCTACAACACTCCGGGCAGCCTCTCGGATCTCGCCGTCGTGGAGAGCGCGATCACGGTGTCCGAGATCGACGCGTTCTTCGAGGACGAGGTGACCGAGACCAGCTCCCAGGGCCCGGCGGCCTCCGGCCCGCTCAAGCCCGACATCGGCGGCCCCGGCATCGTCGAGAACTTCGCCGTCACCGAGTTCGACTTCGTTAGCGACTGGACGTTCAACGGGACCTCAGCCGCCTCGGCGCATGTGGCTGCGATGGTCGCGCTCATGCAGAGCCACCGGGTCAACCACGGTCTTCCGAAGCTTACGCCTGATACCGTGAAAGAGTGGTTCATCGGCACAGCGGTCGATATCGAAGACGTCGGCGACGACACCAAGGTCGGTGCCGGGCTCGCCATCGTGCCGGACTGGGTGATGGTGGATGCACCGGGTGGACTGTTGTTGGATCAGCCGGCGACGGAGTTCGTGGTGGGAGATCCCGCAACTCTGACCGGCATCGGATTCTCGCCGGGGTCGGTGATCCTCCTGTACGTCGCCACGTCGGCCGGCCCGGTCTCTTACGGACCATTCAGCCCGACGACGCAGTCGACGACCACGATGACATGGGACATCGACCCCTCCATCCCTCTCGGGAACGGTTTCGGCACGGCTCGAGTCGTCAACACCGACGAGAACTACGTGCAGTCCCCGACCCAGAGTCAGCTGCTCTTCGGAGATCCGACGCTCAACATTCCGACGATCCTGACCATCGACGGGACGCCGCTCACCGCAGTGGACCCGACCATTCCGACGGCGAACGTCGAGACGATCATCGCGCAGGGGTCGACCGTGACGATCACCGGCACCGGGTTCAACTTCCCGCTGGTGAACCTCTTCACCGCCGCGGGCAACGTCGGACCGCTGTCGCCTGAGCCGGGCGCGACCGCGAACTCGTTCGACATCGTGATCCCCCCAAGCACCGTGACGGGACCCGGCTCCTTCCAGGTCGTGAACAACCCGTACACCGGAAACGTCATCTCGAACGCCGTCTCGGTCCCGATCGGTGACGCACTGGACATCACTTCGATCAGCCAGGCCGGCACGACGGTCACAGTGAACGGAACGGGCTTCTCCGCTCTCTCCGTCATCAATTTCTTCGCTCAAACCGCCGGCGGTGTCGCGAACCTCGGCGGCCTCGACGGCGGCGGGGCATCGAACATCCCGCTTACCATCGTCTCCGAGAACCAGTTCACCTTCGAGGTCCCGGCCACAGCACAAGCCGGAGCGGCCTACGTCATGGTTCTGAACCCGCCCTTCATCCCGTTCTCTTCGACGACAGGGGACGCCGAGGGCGCCTTCACGCTCAGCGTCGGCCCGTAGACGATTCGGCATCCCGTAGACGCCTCGCACCGCTGCACCGTGGTGCGAGGCGTGCTACCCCGGACCGGACCGTGGACCCGACGGAGACGGATAACCAGGTAGACGTTGCGCTGCAGCGCCTCCGCCTACTCCTAGCGGAACACAGACGATCTCCTGCCACAGCCCCGACTGCCCTCGGCGACGGCGTTTCTTCCGAATCGCTTCTCGGCCTCGCGACGGCCGTCAGCTACGCAAGACGACTCGAGAATGTCGGCCAATCCGCACCGGCCATGGCGGAGAGCGGCTGGATCCGGCGTCGCGTCGGGCAATTTGCCATCCGCACGCTCCTCTCCTTGTTGCGCACCTTCACCGGCGAGCAACGCCAGTTCAATCGCGCTTCCGTCGCTTCCTTCGACGAAGTTAGACACGCCCTCGAGAGACACCAGCGAGAGATCTCCTCCCTCCGCGAGAGCCGCACTGGACAACCCGGCGGGCCGACACGGCGCCGAGAGGAAATCCTCGATCGGTCGGATCTCTTCCGCTCCCTCGATTGGAACAAGCGTTTCGCGAACATCACGCGCGACGCGGAACAGCGATACACCGACTACGCAAACGGCTTCGTCGGGCTTCGGAACGTCCTCGACGTGTCGTGTGGCACCGGCCGCTTCCTCGACGCGTGCCGTCGGGCCGACGTACCCTCCAGCGGCGTCGACCTCGACGAAGGCATGGTGCAGACCTGCATGGATCGCGGCCTCGACGTGGTCCGCGCCGATTCCCTGCGACACCTGGCGGAGCTCCCCGATGCCTCGCTCGGAGGCGTGTTTTCCGCTCAGTTCATCGAGCATTTGTCGTCGCAAGATCTCGTGGAGCTACTCGAACTCATTCGTGACAAGGTGCATCCCGGCGGCCGCGTCGTGCTGGAGACACTCAACCCGGAGTGCCTGCAGGTCATCTATCGCTGGTTCTGGCTCGACCCGACCCATCGGCGGCTCGTTCACCCTTGGCTGCTCGAAGAGCTCCTGCGCGCGGCCGGCTTCGAGGAGATCGAAATCCACATGATCCCACCCGCCGCGGGCGCGGTCCGGATTCCCCCATTGCCCGCCGAACCCACGTCGCCGCAGGAATCCGGCGAACGCAACGCCGAATTCGATCGATCGACGAACTTCCTGAGCGACCTGCTCTACTCCAGCACCGACTACTACGTCGTGGCGACGCGATGACGACACGCGCCCATCGCGCCACACCCGCCGTCAGCGTCATCGTGCTCAACTACAACGGGGCTGAGCTCGTCCGGAAGTGCGTCGAGCACCTGCTGGTGCAGACGTTCGAGGACTACGAGATCATCGTCGTCGACAACGCGTCGAGCGACGGGAGCGATGACGTCCTTCGCGCCTACGAAGCCGACGAGCGCGTGCGAGTCGTCTGGTCGAAGGAGAACTGCGGTGTTCCTGGTGGCCGGAACGTCGGCCTCGAGCACGCACGAGGCGACATCATCGCCTTCGTGGACAACGACGGGTACCCCGCACCCACGTGGCTCGAGAACGCGGTCCGGATGTTCCGCGATGACTCCGTGGGTGCCGTCGCTTCGCTCGTCTTTTTCAACAAGAAGAAGATCATCGTGAACGGCGCCGGGGGCACGCTGAACCTTCGAGGCTACGGCGGCGATCACTGCTTCCACGCCTCGTACGAGTTCGCCAACATCCCTACCGACGTACTCTATCCGATGGGTTGTGGGATGCTCATTCGCCGCGCGACGATGGATGAGATCGGTCCGTTCGATGACATCATCTTCAACTACTACGACGACGTCGAGCTCGGCATCGCCGTCTGGAACGCGGGCAAGCGGGTGGTCGTGTGTCCCGAGGCCTGGATCGATCACGAGTATGGCTCGTCGACTACGACAAATCATCAGAAGGTCTACCTCTGTGAGCGCAATCGGATCCGGACCGTGTTCAAGTTCTTCCCGCTGCGCCACCTACCGTTCTGGTTTTTCCACGAGTACGAGATTCTTCGCTATCTCCGGATCGCAGGACTCCGCGACATCCCCCTCCGCGCGTGGGGCTGGAATCTTAGACATCTCGGATCGGCGTTAGCGATGCGGCGCCGCAGGAAGGTCGACCCCGGCCGATACTGGGGGCTGTTCGCTCGCACGTGGAAACAGTACCCGGCGCCGCTGCCAGAAGAACACGTCCCCGAGGTCCCGCCGCGACCGACGTCGGCACATGTGAGCGTCGAGACCGGCGACCACGCCGAGAGCCTGCTCTACGGCTGGTACCCCGCCGAGCACGATGGCCGTCGCGCGTTCCGCTGGGCGACAGCCGCAGCCTCGGTTCTGATTCGGCTCGAGCAACCGGTCTCGCGACTGAACATCACCGCCATCAGCCCACGCGAAGCGCAGCACGTTCAGCTCGTCGCCCGGCGCCTCGGCGAGTTGACTCCGGTCTGGCAGAGCCCGCTGGCAACTCTCACGCAGGCCTGGTCGACGCAGACGATCAACTGCGAAATCGGACCAGGCACGTACGAACTCCAACTCATCTCCGACAGGCCCGTCGTCGATTCGATCGGCCGCCCGCTGGGAATGGGACTCGGCTCGCTCACGCTCGAGACCGCTGATCCACTGACCACCGCGGCAACCACCAGCAGCTCCTAGCGCTCGAGCAGTTCTTGGTAGGTCGCTTTCACGCGGCCCGCGATGTGGGCCCACGGGTAGCGCGACCTCGCCTTCTCGCGCCCCGCTCGACCAAAGCGTGCCGCCAACTCCGGTGCGTCCAGGAGGCGATCGATCTTGGCGGCGAGATCGTCCGCGCCGTCGCAGAGGAGGCCGTCCACATCCTCCGAGATGACCGACGCGACAGCTCCGCACACCCGACTGCCGATCACCGGCTTCTGCCGCATCCAGGCCTCGAGCAAGACCAAGCCGAAGCTCTCGTTCTCCGACGGATGGACGAGCACGTTGCACGCGTCATAGGCGTCACGCAGCGCCTGATCGTCGACGTCCGTCAGGTGGAGAACGCGCGAGGACTCGATGGGCAGGCCATCGACCTCCCGACCGACGAGAACCAGGGTCGCCCCGGCCTTCTTCACGCGATCAATCGCCTGGACCGAGAGATCCCAGCGCTTCGCGGGCTCCTTGCGGCCCACCATCAGCACGATCGGCTTGTCCCCCAAGCCATGCAGGCTGCGAAACCGCTCGCCCGAAACGGCTTCATCCCGGAAATCCTCGGGTTCGACGCCGACGCCAATCTCCACGGGCGTGCTCTTTGGAAACGCGCGACGGAAGAGATCCACGGCGTAGGGAGTCTCCACGAGAACACGGTCCGCGCGCTCGAAGCTCCCGTAGACCGACCGGAAGTGATGGTACGGATCGTTGGCGTGGAAGAGCGGAAGAACGACCACGGGTTTGCGAAGGGCCCGCGCCAGCCACGTGACCTGCCCCACCATCGAGAACGGGGCGTAGCCGACGAGAATCACGTCGATGTTCTTGCTCTCCCGCGCGATCGCCGCGAGTAGCCCGAGCGACGTCGGCCCGCGGCCGATGGCACTCATCCAATCGTATCGACGCGGGCGGGAGTTGGCCGCGCGAAGCCACTCATCGAACGCAGCCCCCGCGGGGAGCGCTTCGGTCTCCCATCTCTCCAGAATCTCCTTCGAGAACGCACGGCCCAGCTTAACGGACGGCGAGAAGGTGACGGGAAACCGGCGAACGCGGAGTCCCGCGGCCGTTTCTTCTCGCGGGAGGCGGTCGGGCCATTTCAGCCCGAAGGCTGCGTGAGGAACGATCGCGGACGTCGTCGTCGAGAAGATCTCCACTTCAACGCCCAGCGACTGGAGATGCCGACTCAGGACGAACGTGTGGTGCGACGCACCGTTGGTTCGGTCCGCAGAGAACAGCGGAAAGACGTGCAGGGCTCTCATGACGAGTCGGCTCCGGACGCACTGGCGTACCGGTTCACGTCAGTCGCGGGCAAGAGCCTCCCCCGACCGGTTGCGGCCGGGCGGTCAGGTTGCCAAGTACAGCGCAATGGGATGGTTCCGACGACGTAGTTCCCAACCGGCGCCGGAGCCGCTAGCGGCGCAAAGCGGCGACGGCTGGGGCCCTACCTTCTGGCCCGACCTCGAGGAACTCATACCGCCGCGTGACCTGTGGGTGGGCCCCCAGGATCCCGTCTCCCATTTCCTGCGGTGGGCCTGGGAGTACCGGTCGTACCTCGTCCTCTTGTGCGGACTCCGGGCCGGCTCCAGCGTCCTCGAGGTCGGCTGCAACCACGGCCGCACGATGCTCGGGCTTGTCGACCTGCTCCAGCCACCTGGCCGCTACGAGGGCCTCGACATCCTGCCGACGCAGATCGAGTTCGCGCGGAGGGAGATCCAGAGCCGCTACCCACACCTCCGATTCACGGTGGCCGACATCTTCAACGGGACTTACAACCCTGGCGGCGCTATTCCGGCCGACCAGTACGTCTTTCCCTACGAAGACGCGACCTTCGACATGGCGTACGCGGCGTCGGTGTTCACCCACCTCACGCCCAACACCGCCCTGAACTACCTTCAGCAGACGCGCCGCGTCCTGCGCCCGGGCGGCAAGTGCCTGTACAGCTTCTTCATTCTCGATCGCTACGAGGGCAAGGGAACGTCAGCGTGCGAGCTCTATGAGTTTGAGCACCCACTCGAAGACGAGCGCGGCGTCGCCGTGCACGACCCCGAATTCCCCGAGAACGTCATCGCGTTTTCACGCGAACGGATCGATGAACTGGCGGCCCAGGCGGGACTCGAAGTGGAGCGGATTCTCCCCGGGTTCTGGACAGCAACTCAAGAGCCGGTCACGAGCGAGCAGGACCTCGTTCTGTTCCGCGCCCGGTAGGACGGAACGACTCAGTTCAGCGTGAACCCGCCATCTTCATCGCCCGTAGTCGACGAGAATGGAATGAACGGGGGGTTCAGCACCATCACGTAGGCGGCACCGCCCTGAGCGCCGGCCGGCACCTGGAAGGTGAACTGGTTCTCCGAGACGATGGTAAGCGGGATGTTGGATGCCCCGCCGCCGTCGAGACCGCCGAAATTCTCGACGCCACCGCCGGTCTGAGCGAAGAAGTTGATCACGGAGAGCGCCGAGAAGCCGGCGCCGTCGACCGCGATCGTCGTTCCGTCCTGACTGATCGACGTGATGTCGAGCGCTTGTCCGATCGGCACGGACACGGCATTGGAGATGACCGTCCCCGTGTACGGGTTATTGACCACCTGGAATGAACCGGGCCCCGTCACCGTACCGGCCGGGATTTCGATCTGGAACGAGGTGTCGGTTCCGCCGGCGAGCGGACTGAGCGGTCCGACGTTCCCAACCGCGGTGAAGAGATTCACGAGAGGGCCGTTGAAGCCCGTGCCTTCGATCCAAATCGTCGAGCCCTGGGAGATGACGGTCTCGATATTCGCCGTCGGGATCGTCGGGTCGACCGCAGTGAGAGGAATGCCGTCGATCGCGAGGACCGTCGGCATATTCCGAGTCGGGTCGCCGAACAGGAGCTGACTCTGCGACGGCGACTGGATGAAGCCCTCGTCCGTGTTGATCACGACTGCTGTCACGAAACCATTGCCGAGCGTGACCTCGGGCGGCACGAAGAACCAAAGGAGGCCCGGCGTGATGAAGTTCGGAACGTACGCTCCGAAGTCCTCCGGGCCCGAAGCCGTCGCAACGAAGAGCTTCACCTGCGACCCCGGCGTGAAGCTCGATCCGGTCAGGAAGAAGAACTGCCCGGCGACCATCGGGACGGGGCTCGGGTCGAGCCCGATCGCGTTGCCCCCGTTCGAATCGAACCAGGTGACCCGCGAGTTCTCACGATCGGCGATGAAGAGCCGCCCCGACGGATCCATATCGAGCCCGGCGGGATTCGCCTGCGTGTCTGCATCTGGAGGCGTCACGGTGTTGGTCGTGAAGTCCGGCTGGCCGAGCACTTCGTCGGGCACCAGGTCACCACTCCCAAACGGGGTGTGAAAGACCAGCGTTCGGCTGTTCCCGCTGTCTGTGATGTAGACGTTGCCGGCCCCGTCCTCGTAGATGCCCATCGGCTCGTTCAGGGTCAGCGCACCGACGCTCCCACCCCGGTTCGCCGCACACGAAGTGTAGTTGCTCTGACCGAAAATCGTGGTCGCGCTCATCCCGTTGGAGAACGGCGGAGAGAAGACGAGAACTCGATGATTGAACGTGTCTGCAACGTAGACCCTCCCGCTCGCAGCCGCGTGCACGTTCCCCGGGCTCTTCATCTGTGTCGCGGAACAGCCGGACGAGTACGGGGGAAAAACACTCAGCGAAACGAACGTGCTCTGACCGAGAACCAGGTTCGCGGACGAGGCTCCCGAGGCAAAACGGACGACCCGATGATCGAGCGTGTCGGCCACCCAGACGTCACCCGATCCATCGACATCCACGCCGCGCGGACCGGCCAAGCTCTCTGCCGCACCCCAGGGCCAATGCGGGTTGCGATCACTGAAGTCGTCCTGGCCCAGCACTCCGTCCGCGGTGCCGTCGTTCGCGAAAGGATCGTCGAAGCGCAGGATTCGACTGTTGCTGGTGTCGGCGACGTACACCGCACCGACGCCGTCCACCGCGACGCCTTCCGCAAAGAAAAGCGACGAAGCGTTCGCGACCGCGTCGGCCCCATCCTGCAGGGGACTGTTGAGCGCAGCATTCGTATGTCCTTCTGCAAAGCCTGCCTGGCCGAGCACGAGATCCGCGGGCTGGCCGGTTGCCAGCGCGTCGGTCGAGGCATACCCGAGAAGTCGGTTGTTCCCGATGTCCACCACCCACAATCGCGCCGGGGAAACGGAGGAGTCGACCGCCACACCCGTAGGGTTGTTCATCCGATCATCGGAGGGCTCGTTCGCGAACGCGCCGATGAACAAGTCCTTCCCGAGGACACGGTCTGCGGTAACTGCCCCCGGCACGGCACCGGTCGGATCCTCAAACTGCAAGACCCGGCTATTGTCGCGATCGCAGACCAGCAGGGTTCCGCTCGCATCGCGCGCGATCCCGCGGGCGCCCCAGACGCCCGCAGCGCTCGGAAAGCCGTCCGGCGCGTCGTGGATGTTCGTAGAGAAGGTCGGGGTCTGATCGCGATCCGCCTGGCCGAACACGCGCGCCGCGGTCTGGCTCGAAACCGGCGTATCGAACTCGAGCACGCGGTTGTTCGCCGAATCACCCACCCACAGCCGATTCGAGGAATCGAGGAGCAGCTTTTCCGGGAAAGCGAGGCTCGACGCCGACAGGCCATTCTTGTTCGCGACCCCGCTCGAGAAGCTGCCGCCCTGACCGAAGACGATCGATGCCGCCTTGCCGCCGACCAGCGGGGTCGCGTACGTCAGCACACGGCTGAAACCCTTGTCCGCGACGAAGAGCCGGCCGGAGGAGTCGAAGGCGACATCCGTGGGGGAACTCAGGGTCGTCGTCGAGGCGGCCCCGGGGCCCCCGATCTGCAAGCTCGACGCGGCCCCGGTGACGACCGACGAGAACTTGAGAACGCGATGGTTCGCCGTATCCGCGACCCAGACCGAACCACCACTGTCGACGGCAACGCCTTCTGGCGAATTGAGCCCGGCCGAGGACGAACCCGCCACTCCGGTGCCAAGCGAGACCTGACCGAGTGCCACGTCGGCAGTCGGATCGTTCCAGGGGTCCGAGAAGCGAAGCACGCGATGATTCCCGGTATCCGCGACGTAGAGCGTCCCGTCGCTGGCCACGGCCACCCCGCGCGGGAAGCTCATGGTCATCGAGCCGACGACCCCGGTGTGCCCGTGATTGCGGAGCCCCTGACTGAAGTCCAGCTGGCCGAAGACACGCACCGCAGTCGCCTCGGTCGGGAGATCACAAGAGGCACCCGCACACTCGAAGGCAATGACTCGACTGTTGAACGTGTCGGCGACGTAGACCCTCGTGTGTGCGACCGACGGATCGACGACGATGTCGTAGGGGTAGAACAGGCCGGTCGCATTGGTGGTGTTCAGGTGATTGCTGATCAGGTTGCTCGCGCCGATAGAGATGCGCGCATCGGGATCGACTGCGGCAGGCGCCGAGTCCGCGACAACCACCGAAAGCGAAATCGCGAGGATCAGAGTGTGAGTAATGACTGTGCCCATGCGGAGGGAATTCCCCTCCTACTATCGGCGGGGTTCACGTGTCGCGTGAACCCCACTCTTGGAACACCGGACCGGTCGCAGCCCCGCGCGCCGCATGGCATAGGACCACTCAGTGGCTCCAGCGACGCACACACCACCCGCATTGTGGAAGACGGTCCTCATCGGAATCCTGTGCTTCGGCGTCTATCAATCGAACCGCCTCGTCCTGGAGGAAATCGACGCCATCCCGACAGCTTATGTCGCCTGGTCACTTGTCCGCCACGGCGACCTGAGTCTCGAGCGGTACCCCGAGATCCACCGGTTCAATCGCGTCGTCCTGTCGAGCCCTGCCGGGCGGGCTTCGAAATACCCCCCTGGAATCGGCATCGCAGCAACGCCCTTCCTGGCACCGATCGCCTGGTACGGCGCACCCCTACCTACCTACGAAGAGATGCGCTGGCTCGGCAAGCGGACCGGTTCGGCGTTCACCGCGGCGGCCACCGCGCTCTTCTACTGGCTCGCCGTCCAGGTCGCCCCACGGGGCGCGCTGCCGGCGACCCTCGTCGTCGGCCTCGGAACAACGCTGATGAGCACGGCTGCACAGGCCGGATGGGCGCACGGCCCCGCGACGTTCTGGATTCTACTCGGCACGTGCTTCCTGTGGCGCGAGCCAACCTCGCTGCGGCGCGGCACTCTGCTGGCGCTCGCATCCGGCTTCACATTCGGCATGGCAGTTCTCACGCGTGCGATGACCGGTCTGATGCTGGGTGCCGCCGGCCTCTCCGCGCTCGTGGACCGGAGGTGGCGTACCGCGGTTCTACTCGGAGTAGGTGCGGCCTTACCGCTGTTCGCCCTCTGGGCGTACAACGCGCACTTCTTCGACGCGCCGGCGACCGGCGGCTACGCCCTGGAGAAGTACTCGCGAGGAAACTGGTCGACTCCGACGCATTGGGGCCTCGCGGGCTTGTTGATCTCGCCTTCGCGCGGCCTATTCGTCTTCTCTCCGGCACTCCTGCTCGGCCTCGCCGGCCTCGGCCAAGCCCGAAGATGGTTCCTCCCCTCCGGCCCGAACCGGGAACGCGCGCTCGCTGCGCTCCTTCTCGGCAGCGTCCTTCAGACCCTCCTCTGCGCGACATGGATCGGCTGGCATGGCGGCTGGACCTACGGTCCGCGTCTCCTCACCGAAACGATACCGGCTTGGGGGCTGCTGATGGCGGTCGGGTACGAACGTTGGGCGACGACCGCTCCCCGTAAGATCATCGCCGTCTTGCTCGTCGTGCTGTCGATCAGCGTCAATTGGGTCGGAATCACCGAACGAAGCGGCTACCAGGCCTGGCACCGGCGGGTGAAGGCGAGAGAGACCAGCTACTGGGCGATCCGGGACAACGTGATCGCGGCGCAGATTCACGGGGCTCCACCGCCCTGAGCGACCCTGCCGAGAGGCCACTGGGCCGACGGCGCTCGGCGACGCGATCCCGCCCCAGCCAAACCCTCTTAAATAGCTGTTTTTCTTAAGTTCTTTGGCGAGCGACGACCGGCAGATTCCCGCACTTTTTTCGCACTCAGAAAAATTCGCCGTGGTAGCCTCGGGCTAGTTCAGCGGGCGCTCGCCCGCAACCGGCGACGAACGTCGTCAGGTCTGGACCCACCCCCAAGAAGAAAGCGTGTCGTGAACAAACTCACTATCTCATTCCTCACCGCCGCAGCGGTTGTACTCCTCTCTACGTCCGTGCGTGCGACGGTCGAGAGCGACCTGTGCACCGGCAACCCCTGCGTCGTCACGAGCGACGTCACGATCGACCCTGGCTCCGCCTTGGACTTCACGGGTCAATCGCTGGTGATCAACTCGGGGGCCTTCCTGCGGGTGGGCGCGGGCATCAACCCGCGTGTCATCTCGATCACCGCGGACGAGATCACGATGAAGCCGAACGCGCGGGTCCTGGGTGATCCGTCCGGCGCGAACAACAACGGTGATCGCGCCCGGGTTACCCTGCAGTCGGTCGTCGGCAACATCACGATGGAAACGACCGGCTCGACGCGCTCGAGGATCGACGTGTCCGCCGACGACATCGAGGGCGGCGACATCAACATCATCTCCGCCGGCGATGCGATTCTCGACGGCCTCCTCGATGCGAGCGCCCAGGGTGAAGACGCAACCGGGGGCGACATCGACGTCCAAGCCGCCGGATCGGTGACGATCGGCGAAGAGTTCTCTGCCGAAGCCGGTGGTGACTTCGCGGGCGGTGGCGACATCAACATCACCGCAGGGCTCGACATCCTCGTGGATGCCAAGTTGACGGCCGAGGGTCAGGACTTCGGCGGCGGGGACATCACGTTCTTCGCCGGCGGCTCCATCACGTTCAACGACACGGTCCTCCTGTCGGGCGGAAACCCCGATGGCGAAGCCGGCGAACTGGACGCCATGAGCGGTGGTGACATGGTCGTCTCCCCGGGCGCCATTCTCCGCGGACAGGGTGGCGTCGGTCCCGATGAGGATTGCGGCGACGGCGCGTCGATGTACCTCGACACGGGCGGCAGCATCATCGTGGACGGAGAGATCGACGTGAAGGGTGGCCTCCACTGCTTCGGTGGAGACCTCGTGTTCGACGCCCGCCTCGACTTCATCCAGGGCGCCACGAGCTCAATTTCAACCTCCACCGGAGGCTTTTTTGGCGCCGGCGGGGCAATCGACATCACCACCGGACGAAGCTCCTACCTCGGGGACATCGACGGTTCGTCCCCCGGATTCGGCGCCGACGTACTGGTCCTGTCGCCTCACACAATCGACATCTTCGACAAGATCACCGTGCGCGGTAACGGCAACCCTGAGAGCATCGGGGGCCGAATCGAGATGGCGACTTGTGATCTCAACGTCCTGGCCGGCGGAGAGCTGGACTCCCGGTCCACTCTGGCGTTCCCGGGCTTCGGTCAAACCACCTTCAAGACCGGCGGTCAGACGACCATCACCGGCGACCTGATCGCCGAGACGGAGAACGAACTCTTCTACCTATCGTTGGTACCGGTCGTCACCGGGTCGGTCTCGCCCGCCCCCACGCTCCTGCAGGACGTGACGATCGCCGCCTGCGGCTACTGCGGCGACGGCGTCGTCTCCGGTGGCGAGGTCTGCGACGACGGCGGCAGCGCGAGCTGCGACGGCTGCGCCGGCCTCTGCCAGCGAGTGGACGACGTCTGTGGTGATTTCATCCTCGAGTGCGGTGAGGAATGCGACGATGGGAACCTCACGCCCGGCGACGGATGCGAGGCGGACTGCACCGTAGCGCCCCCGAGCCCGACGCCCACGTCGACTCCGACCCCCACTCCGACGCCGACACCAACCCCGACCCCCACCCCGACGCCGACACCAACCCCGACCCCCACTCCGACGCCGACACCAACCCCGACCCCCACTCCGACGCCGACACCAACCCCGACGCCGGTTCCCACGGCGACTCCGTCGCCCACACCAACCCCGGCACCGACCGGAACACCGATCCTGCCACCGGGAAAGCCCATCCTGGATCCGATCGCCGCGCCCATCGTCGTCGGCGAGACTTCCGTGCTCGACGGCTCTCAGTTCACCGCCGGCTCGGTCGTCCTCGCGTTCATCGCAACTGCGTCGGGACCGGCCGACTTCGGACCGTTCACCCCCTCAGCATGGACCCCGACCTCACTCACGTGGGACGTGCCGAACACGCTTCCGCTCGGGAACGGCTTCGTCTCGCTCCTGATCGTAAACACCGACCAGAGCTTCCAGCTGTCCACGCTGCAGAGCCAGGCACTCTTCGGTTCTGCCGGGGAGAACATCCCGACCATCCTGACGGTGGACGGCGTGGCCCTGAGCGCGCTCGATCCGACAATCCCGACCAACAACGTCGAGACCATCGTCGCCGCCGGGACCACGATCGTCCTCACCGGTACGGGCTTCAACAGCCCCCTTGTGAACCTCTTCACTGCGGCCGGTAACGTCGGGCCGCTCGCACCGGTGTCCGGGTGGACAAGCACATCGTTCGAGATCACGATCCCCCCAGGGACCGTCACCGGTCCGGGTGCTCTGCAGGTCGTGAACACTCCTTACACGGGCAACGTGCTTTCGAATGCCGTCTCGGTTCCGATCGGCGAAGCGCTCGACATCACCTCGATCAGCCAAAGCAGCACGACGGTCACGGTCAACGGCGCCGGGTTCTCCTCGCTGTCGGTGATCAACTTCTTCGCCCAGACCGCCGGTGGAGTCGCCAATCTCGGCGGGCTAAGCGGCGGGGGAACGGCGAACATCGCACTGAACGTCATCTCGTCGAACCAGCTCACGTTCCAGGTTCCGGCGGCCGCACAGAACGGCGCAGCATACGTGATGGTGCTCAATCCGCCGTTCATTGCGTTCTCGTCGACGACCGGCGATTCGGACGGAGGCTTCACGCTCTCGGTGCCCTAGGCGCGGGCGCCGCTATTTCTGGCCGGAACATGCAGCGGCAGGAACTGTACTTCGCGTACACCCCTCACGGAACGAGCGGCGCGAGCTGGTCGAGATTCGACTCTTGGGCAACGCGCTGCAGCCGCAGGTTGAACGAGGACGAGCCGGGCCCAGCGGCCAATGCCTGCAGGTAGTAGATCGCCTCGACGACGGTCACTCCATGCAGCTGAATCCCCATCTGCTGTGGATCGTCTCCGTGCCGCGACGTCCAAGTGCGGTTCAACGCGAAACTCAATTGCCGCACCGCATCGGTCGCAGAAGCCCTGAGCGGGACCTCGATCGTGCGCGTCCACGGGGTCAGCCAGTGCGTTGCCAAGGGACGACCATCGAGAGAGATCGTCAGTACGAGAGGACGGGGCCGACCCCGCAGGAGCAACGCATCGCGAAACGCGACGCGGGGAACCCCGACTTCCAAAACCAACGACGTCGCTCCAGGAGAATCGATGAGAAGCCCGCACCAGCGGCGAGACCAACGGAACTCGCGCCCATCTTCGCGCTACGCCTCGTAGCACCCCTGAGCGCAGACCCCCGAAATCGAACGTCCGCAGTATAACGGCCTCTTGGATGGTCGCCGCCCTCGCTGGTCTCGCTTGACTGACCTCCCGGTCCTGGGATGATCACTCGCACGTGAAGACCGTCTCGAAGACGACGACGCGCGCTGTGGCGGCGCTCACCCTCGGTTGCGCCCTGCTCGTGTGGACGCAGGTGCGCGCGCTCGAAGTCCCCGACGTCTCGGGGGACCAGCTGATCTTTCTGTACGACGCCCGCGCCGATCGCATTCCGTTCCTCGGCGTCGCGAACACGACGGACGAGCGCGTATTCGTCGAAGTCGCGTTTTACGACGCGGGCCTCGACAGCCGTGTGGCAGACGCCGTCGTCGAGATCCTGCCCGCCGCTAACGTGATCATCGACCCGAAGAGCTTCGCCGATGGCGGAGCCATCGGGCACGCCGGGCTCGCACTCGTGACTCCAGTCGAGGGACCCGACGATCGCCGGGCGGTGGTGCCACCAGGCCCGCTCACCGGGGTCTTCACCCTCGCGAACCTCGCACTCGGGTCGGGCTTCGGTCAGAATCCGTTCGCCCGCTCCGCGGTCGATGGGGACGGCAAACGACCTCCCTCCGGAACCGTCGTCGACGGTGCGGACGTCGCGTACGAGCGCTTCGCACCCGAGGTCCTCGTGATCCCGGTCTACTTCAACCCGCAGACCCTCGAACCTCCAGAGCTTGACGGGAACCGGGTCCTGCTCGCAACGTTCCAGGACGACTACGGCGTGCCGTTCGGCGTGAGCGGACGGTCGGACAACGCAATGGCCGTCTTCTTCGACGCCTCCGGCAAACGCCTGATCACGCAGCCCGCACTGGTGAACGGCGTCCTGCTGAGCAACCTGCAAACACTCGCAGACGGCATCACGCTCGACAGCAGCGGGAAGGTCTTCTTCGACGTCGACCCCGGCGAGGGCAACTACCTGGGGCTCTACAGCCAATCGCTCGGCACATTCGCCGCCGGCCAGCGACTGCCGTCGGTCGCCCTCATCCCAACCGGCGCCGGCTCCTAGTGCACCGCAGGCGACATGGCACCAACGCCTTGTCGCTTACGATGCACCAGCACTCGAGGCAGGACGTTCGTCCGACGTTCGGGTCGGCGTTCACGTCGCCCCTTTGCTAGAACCGTGTCCACCTTGGCGGGCAGTCGACTCAAGAGCCTCTGTACTCACACGGGCTGCCGGGCGATTCTGGCAATCGTCGTCGCACTCGCAGGTGCGCCGGGCGCGCACGCAGGCGTCGAACGACTCGATCTCCTCGCGCACCTCGCCGCCGCCGACCCGCTTCTCCCGACCCGAGAGATCGATCTCGGAACGCGGGAAGCACGACGGGATCGCGCGCTCGCGTCGGGTTGGCTCCTGGACGAAAGCGACGGCACTTCGACCTACGTTTGGGCCGAGGGGCCTCATGCGGCGCTGAAGCTGCGGGCACTCGGCCCCGCGGGCTCAAAGCTGACCTTCCGCGCGTATGGACCGCCCGCGCCGATCTCGATGACGGTCTCAATTGCCGGTGCGGCATTGGACGTAACGGAGATCGCCGAGGGATGGCAGGAATACTCTGTGCCGGTGCCGGCCGGGGCTCTAAGCGCAGGGACGAATCTGCTCGACCTCGATTTCGTCGGGTCGTTCGAAGAGCCCGCTGGACAGAAGCGGACTCTCGCCGTCGCCCTCGACTTCCTGCGCGTGGGCGACGGTGGGCCCAGCACGAAGTCTCCTGCGGGCTCCGGCGCAACCGGCTGGGCCGACGACGCCGGCCGGCTCCATCTACCCGCCCATACCGGAATCTCTTGGAAGACGCGGATCCGAGAAGACGCCTCGCTACGCCTACGCACGGCGGGCGGGGCTCCGGCGGCGACCGTGCTCTCCGTCTTCTCCCGGTCCGGTGGGAAGACGCTGGGAGTGCCGTTCGGGCCCAAGGCCGACGAGGACGGCTCGGACTTGCTCGAGCTGTCCGCCCCTCCCACCGGAGACACCGAGATCCTGCTGACGAACGACAATGCGTACCCGATCGTTCTGGACCACATCGGGCTCGAGCGGAGCACTGCGGCCTCACGTTCGACAGACACACCGCCGTCGGTCCTCCTGGTTGTTCTCGATGCGCTGCGCGCCGACCACGTGCACAGCCTCGGCTACCACCGCGAAACGACCCCGTGCATCGACCGTCTTGCGGACGAGTCCGTGGTCTTCACCGAAGCGTTCGCTCAGGGACCGATGACCCTCGTCTCGATGGCGTCTCTCTTGACCGGTACCCATGCACCGACGCACGGCGTTCGGCCGAATGTTCTTCTGAACACCGACATCCCGACCGTGGCCGAAGCCATCCGAGCGAAGGGCTACGAGACGGCGCTCATCACCGCCAACCCGTTCTTGGGGAAGGCCTTCGGGCTCACGCGTGGCTTCGACGACATCCGTGAGCTCTTCCGCACCGCCGCTGCGGAGGAGCGTGGCGTCGATGGCGTCGTACGCGCCGAACTCATGACGGAATCCACCTTGGAGTTTCTCGCCACCCCGCGAACCCGTCCGAGCTTCGTGTTGGCCCACTACCTCCAGCCGCACGCACCGTATGCCCCGCCTCGGTCACGCTGGGGTCGGTGCGGTTCGAAGGACGCGGGGTTCGACGGTCGAGGGTCCGTTCTCTTGGACGCGACGGAGAAGAGCCCCGAGGCGGCTCGGGCCCTAAGGCAGGACGCGGTCGACTGCTACGACGACAACCTGCTCTACGTCGACGGCGAGGTCTGCCGAATCGTCGAGCAGCTCGAGCTTCTGGATCTCCTCGAAACGACCGTCGTCGTCCTGACTGCCGACCACGGGGAGCAGTTCCTCGAACACGGAGCCTTCCAACACCCGGGCGAGTATCTCTTCGACGAGCAGATTCACGTTCCGCTCCTGATTCGAGCACCCGGAAAACGACCTCGGCGGACCAGCGCGCTCGTCGAACTCGTCGACCTCAGTGCGACACTTGTCTACCTCGCAGGCGCGAAGACGCTGCCGGAAAGCGCGGGCCGCCTGCTGCCGCTCTCCGAGGACGGGGGGGGGGCTGAGGCGACGTCCGTGCTCTCTTTCGGCCCAGGCGCCACCTGGCAACAGGGCGGCTGGAGATCCTCGATCCGAACCAAGGACCATAAGCTCATCCGGAAAACGAACGGCGAGATCCACCGAATCTTCGACCTGAGGAACGACGCCGCTGAGATCGTCGACCTCGCAGGCGATCCGCCTGCGGAGGCGGAGCACTTGCGTGAAGAACTCGAAGTCCTGTGGAAGAACGCCCCCGCACCGAGGTCTCGCGGCGCGACTGCAATCGATGCCGACCTCCGCAAGCAGCTCGAGGCCCTGGGCTATCTCCGGTAGCGACGTCCGCAGCACCGTGCTTTGACTCCGGTCCGGGGAAGTCGGTGAAGCTGGCGCGCGGGCATTTCGAGGAAGTACGAAACGAGGGCGGCTCGCTCCTGGTGCGCGGGTGGATGCTCGTGCCGACGAGCCCGCTCGAAGAGCTGGTCCTCCTCGTCGACGGCGAGCCACGTCAGGCGTGCCCTCCGACCGACCGAGAAGACGTACTTCAGGTGTATCCGCACCTTCGGCACTCGGCCCACACCGGGTTTGACTTCCGGATCGACGGCCCTCCGCACGCGGGCGAGATCGAGATTGAAGGGCGGGCCGGCGGACGGGCCATTGCCCGGCTTCGGACACCGTTCCGCAGCGACCTCGAGACCTTCGTTCCGTTGCCGCCCGCCGAAATTCTGGAACGCACCATCGGCCGATCGAGTCCCGAGTACTACCGCGCGGAAGGCCTGCGGTCGTACTCCGAGTTCCGCGGTGCGGTGGAGCGACATCGCCCGCTGAGCTCGATACGCCGGATGCTCGACTGGGGCTGCGGCGGCGGGCGCAACACGGTCCACTTCCTGCACGACGGACCGGTCCCAGAGGTGCATGGCTGCGACATCGACGGCGATTCCGTCGCCTGGTGTCGCGAGAGCCTTCCGACGGGACACTTCGAGCACGCCTCGCCCGAGCCGCCCACGCCCTACGAGGACCGCTTCTTCGATCTCGTGATCGGGTGCTCGGTGTTCACACATCTGACCGAGCCCATGCAGGAAGCGTGGCTTGCGGAACTGCGGCGGGTCCTCGCACCCGGGGGGCTCCTGGTCGTGTCCGTCCACGGCGATTTTGCCGCATCCCTCCACTTCCAGGGAGCGGACCGTTGGCGCCGAAGGCTCAAACGCCTTCGCGTAGGGACGCCGGAGGCCCGTGGATTCGACGATCTGGGTGAAGATCCTCGCCTCGGTACGGTTGCGCCCCCAGGGTACTATCGCGCGGTATTCCAGACCCGCCGCTACACGATGCGGCACTGGTCGCGAACGTTCGAGATCGTCGACTACATCCCGGCGGGGATGCACACTTACCAGGACCTGGTCGTTCTCCGGCGACCAGACGAGTCGCCTTAGCCGCGCGCGGCGGTCCGTACGTAGCTCTCGCGAAAACGCCGCGCGACGGCAGGCCACGTGTGACGGTTTCGAACGCGCTCTCGGCCCATCAAACCCATCCCCCGTGCCCACTCGGGGTTCTCCACGAGGCCGAGCGCCGCCGAGGCGAGAGCGGCCGCATCACGAAACGGGACGAGCACGCCGTCCTGCCCGTCGCGCACCACGTCCGGGACGGCACCGCGGCGGCAACCGATCACAGGCTTCGAGGCCGACCACGCTTCGAGGAACGCCACGCCGAAGGACTCATATCCCGACGGGTATACGAAGGCGTCGATGGCGGAGAAGAGGCGCGGCTTCTCGTCCTCTTTGAAGTCATAGTGCAACATTACCTTGCGCCGAGACCCGGGATCGTACTGCGCCACGCGCGCCTCGATCTGTGCTGCAAACTCCGTGTGCGAACCGGCGATGAGAAGACGCGTCTCCGGGCGACGGGCCCAGATCGCCGGCATCGCGTCGAGCAACGTGTCGACTCCCTTGTGGACACCGAGTTGCCCGATGAATCCGACGACCGGATGCTCCCCAAATCCGAGGGCCTGCTTCGCCGCGACCGGATCGACCGCGTCGAACGGCTCGGGATCGACACCGAGTCCGATCACCTCGACGTTCTCGAGCGGCGCCCCCTCCGCAACGACGTGCTCGGCCTCGAAGCCGGTGTAGGCAATGTAGAGATCCGCCTGTCGAATCGCGCGATGGATCATCCCCCGGTCGTAGCCCCAGCGATCCTCGGGGTGCATGCCGCCCACGAGGATACAGGGCCGTCCGCCACGGCGTGCGCCGCGCAAGGCTTGGTACATGTGGCGAAGGGGGAAGGACGAAGCCACCACGACGTCGGCCGGGTGCGCGCGGACCGCCTCGGTCAGCCCGGGGATGATCGGCCCGGCGTACCACGTGCGCAGATACTGGTTCAGCGGCAGGCCCAACCGAAACGCGACTTCCTGGATAGGCTTCAGCACCGGCCCGAGGGACCGCACGACGTGAAATCGCCGAATCGAGACGCCGCCGCACGTCTCGATCCCGGGCTTCAGGTGCGGGTGGCCCGGGCGCGGAAACGCTTCGGCGCTGTAGCAATCACTGGTGAAGACCGTCACATCGTCCCCGAACTGCGAGACGAGTTCTTCCGAGAGCCGCTGGATGACGCGCTCGGTGCCCCCTACTGCCGGGGCGTACCCCTGAACGACGTGCAGGATTCGGAGGGGACGGTCGTCGCTCACCAGGTCGCCTCGGTCACGCGGGAAATCGCCTCCTCCACCTTCTCACGCGAGTTGAACGCGGAGAGGCGGAAGTAACCCTCGCCCGACGGACCGAAGCCCGAGCCGGGAGTCCCCACGACATGCGTCTTCTCGAGCAGCTTGTCGAAGAAGTCCCAGGACCCCAGACCCGCCGGAGTACGGAACCAGATGTACGGCGCGTTCTCGCCTCCGTAGACCTCGAGTCCGGTCTTGGACAGGCCCTCTCGGATCATGCGCGCGTTCTCCATGTAGAAGCGGACGACATCGTTCGTCTGTCGCCGCCCTTCCGGGGAGTACACCGCGGCCGCGGCCTTCTGCACGGGGTAGGAGACACCGTTGAACTTCGTCGTGTGGCGGCGGTTCCACAGGCCATTCAGCGAGACCTCTTCACCCGAAGCCGTCTTGCCCATCACGGTCTTCGGCACGACCGTGAAGGCGCAACGCGTCCCAGTGAAACCCGCACTCTTCGAGAAGCTGCGGAACTCGATCGCGACGTCGCGGGCGCCTTCGACTTCATAGATCGATCGCGGCAGCGAAGGATCGGAGATGAAGCCCTCGTACGCGGCATCGAAAAGGATGATCGCGTCGTTCTTCTTCGCGTACGCGACCCACGCCGCGAGTTGCTCCTTGGTCGACACCGTGCCGGTCGGATTGTTCGGCGAGCACAGGTAGATGAGGTCGACGGCGCCGGACGGCGGCTCGGGGTTGAACCCGTTCTCGGCGACGGCCGGCATGTAGACGATCCCGGCGTAGTGGCCGGCGTCGTCCGCTTCGCCCGTTCGGCCGGCCATGACGTTCGTGTCGAGGTAGACCGGGTAGACGGGGTCGGCCAAGGCCACCACGTTGTCCAGGCCGAAAATCTCCTGGATGTTCCCGCTGTCGCACTTCGAGCCGTCCGAGACGAAGATCTCGTCGTTCTCGATCGAGACACCCCGAGACTCGTAGTCGTTCTCACGAATCAGATCGAGCAAGAAGCCGTAGCCCTGCTCCGGTCCGTAGCCGTGGAACGTCTGCTCGACGGCCATCTCGTCGACCCCGGCGTGGAACGCCTCGACGATCGCCGGCACGAGCGGCTTCGTCACGTCGCCGATGCCCAGTTTGATGATCGCGGCGTCCGGATTGGCCTTCTGGAAGGCCCCGACCCGTCGGCCAATCTCCGGAAACAGGTAGCCAGCCTGCAGCTTCAGAAAGTTCTCGTTGATACGCGCCATGGCCGGTGGATTACCCATTGTGCGGCAACGGCGCTACCGGTGGCGAGGGGACGTTGGTTAGTCTCGCCTTTTTTGTTTAGTCGTCGGCCGTCGGCTGGCGCTGCGTCTTAGAGAAGGTCCCGCGGCGACTAAACAAAAAAGGCGAGACTAACCAACG